>JASHQK010000404.1 GCA_030039195.1 Candidatus Sulfotelmatobacter sp. | reverse complement strand
ATTTTAGCCAGCCGCTGACTTCTGTTCGGCAAGTGCCGACTTTTCGGCGCTAACGCAGCAGTGATCGCCATTTTCTGTTCCGGAACTTGTTCCAAACACGGAAGTTTTCCCTCCCCGATCTGGTTCGCAAATGGAACAGCGGTTGCTCTTGTCAAACCAACTTGGTCTCGGGTCAGAGCATTTTCTTGGCCCGGGGCTGAAGTTGGGGCGTTTCCGGAATTTCCATTCGCACTCATTCCGATCCGGAACCCGGGTGTTGTGATGCTGTTGTCTGTCAATCGAAATGCCGTCTTAAGAACGGATGTGATCCAGCGGTCTGCTCACGCCGCGCCGCTGAGCACGCAGAAGTGGTGCCGTCAACCTTGTGTGCACATCGAGGATTCCGTTCCAGCGTGGAACGAACCTCCGTTGACCGGGATCGCAGAGCCACCTGAGCGCAGAGGTCCCCAGAATGAGACTTCTTCTGTTCCTCATCCGGGAATGACCGATTCCTTGTATTTGTTCGCCCGGTATATGGAGTGGGAGCAGGAGGAAGAGCCAACGGCCGGGTGGGAGTTGTTAGCCGCGGCGATGAGTTCGCATTCCGATACTCGCGCTCATGCTCGTGCCCTGCTCTCGAAATCCCGTCATTTCGCCAACAGCTCCTCTTTCGCATGCTCCTGCGCGGAGGCGCGAGCTCAAGCACTTTCTCTCGCGGAGACCGACATGAATGTTCCTTACGGCATTCCGATCACTGAAAAATGCTCGGAGTGCGCAGCCGCGCGCAGCGGCTTCTTCTGCAAGTTTTCCGAGTCAACCCTGGCCGCCTGGGACGGAGTCACGCATACCAGCACGCTTCCGGCGGGCGCGATCCTCTTCGTAGAAGGGCAAAGCCCGCGCGGCATGTTCGTCATCTGTTCGGGACGCGTCAACCTGTCGACAACTTCCAAAGAAGGAAAGCTGCTGCTGCTCAAAACTGCAGAGTCGGGGGAAGTTCTCGGCTTGAGCGCGACCATCTCTGGCCTGGGGTATGAGGTTACCGCAGAAACCGCGACTCCCTGTCAGGTCAGTTTCGTCGACCGCAATCACACGCTCGAGCTGATGCAGACTTGCTCCGAGTTTTCGATGCAGGCCGCGCAGTATCTCAGCCGTGGTTTCCACGAGGCCTACCGCGACATCCACGGTCTGATGCTGTCGAAGACTTCGGCCGGGAAATTGGCCCGTCTTCTGCTGGCGCAGTCTCCTCTACCGGAGCCCGAAGGTCCGGAGATTCGCATTCCCACGACCATGACTCACGAAGAGATGGCGCACCGCATCGGAGCGTCGCGGGAAACGGTGACTCGCCTGCTGACCAATCTGAAGAGAAAACACTTGATCCGTCTGGACGGACCGACCTTGGTGATCCGCGATCGGACGGCACTGGAGGCTCTTACCATTTAGCTTTTTAGCCTTCCCCCACCGGAGGGCGGCAACCCCCTTTCCGCCCTCCGGATTTTTGCGTAGCCGGCGCGCTTAAGCCGGAAAGATCGATGTACACGGGTACGCTGATCGCTGATCTTTTTGACGCTGTGGAAAGAGCCGAAAAGGCTGCAACGCTGCCTGCCCAGCCGAAAACAACACCAGCATGCCATCCCCACCCTTGGGAGCTTGTCGAGCAGTATCAACCGGAGACGTCAGAGGCCAAATAGTTCCCGGAGGCGCTTGGTCTGCGCCCGGCTGACCGGGATCTCGCTCTGCTTCTTGTCGTCCATGCGCAACTGATAGGAGCTTTTGAACCAGGGCACGACTTCGCGAATGCGGTTGATGTTGACCAGATACGACCGGTGCGCGCGCCAGAAAATATTGGGATCGAGACTGTCCAGAAGTTCTTCCAGCGTGCGGCAGTTAGACTGCCCCTCGATTCCCGCCGGACCGCTGGTCACCACCGAGATGATGCCGTCTTCGATCCAGGCATAGCAGATATCCTTCTGATCGACCAGTAACATTCGGCCGACCGCCTTGAGCAGAACCTTGGTCGACGGATGTTTTTGCGATTCGAGCATGCGCACCAGCGCGTCGATCTTTTCCCCCGGCAGAGCCTCGGAATGATGCTTGGCACGCGCCCTCTGAATCGACTGCGCCACCCGTTTCTTGTCAAAGGGTTTCAGCAGGTAATCGACGGCGTTCACCTCGAAGGCCTTGACCGCGTACTGATCGAAGGCCGTGGCGAAAACGATCTTGGGCAGGCGAACTTTCTTGTCGAGCAGCTTCTTGATCACGCCGAAGCCATCCAGCCCGGGCATTTGCACGTCAAGAAAAACCAGATCAGGATTGTGTTCCTTAATCAGGTTGACGGCTTCGAGCCCGTTCTTGCCCTGCGCCACCACATTCACCTCACCCTCGTCTTTCAGTAGATAAGCGAGCTCATCGCGCGCCAACTGCTCGTCATCGACGATCACTGCGGATAAAGACATAATCGCTCCCTCGATCGCTCCCGCCCCACGCAAAAGTATAGTGTCGGCATTTCATCGTGCGCAATCCAGTCGAATCCCATCTTGGGAGACTCGGTCGAATGGATGGCCCGCCGGCTTGCGATGGATCAATACTGACTGGTTGGCGCAGGGGCCCGGTCCCACAAGCTACAACCACCCTTTTGTCCTCGCGATGCGTGCGGCTTCGACGCGATTACCGGCGCCGAGTTTGCTGATGGCCTCCGAAAGATAGTTACGCACCGTGCCGTCGGACAGGCCTAATTCGCTGGCGATATCGCCGCTCGCCATCCCTTCTCCCGCAAGGCGCAGCACCTGACGTTCGCGATCGGTCAGAGGGTCCATTTCGCCCCAGGCTTCGGTGGCAAGTTCGGGATGAATGACGCGCAATCCTTGATGCACGCGGCGGACGGCGTCGGCAAGTTCTTCGGCGCGCATGTCTTTCAGAAGATATCCCGAGGCCCCGGCTTCCAGTGCGCGGCGCAAATATCCGGTGCGGGCGAAAGTGGTGACAATGACGACGCGCGTGCCGGTGCGGCGACGCTTTAGTTCCGCAGCTACATCCAGACCGCTCATGTGGGGCATCTCAATGTCGGTGATAAAGACATCGGGCTTGTGGGCGAGCACGGCTTCGAGCGCTTCTTTTCCGTTGCGCGCCTGGGCAATCACGGAAATATCGCCTTCCATTTCCAGCAAGGCCGCGAGCGCGCCGAGCACCATACCCTGATCTTCGGCCAGCACTACGCGAATCGTCTTGCGGGCGTCTTTCGCTCGGTCCCTCACGTTTTCTTTGATCGCAGGATTCAAGGTCACTAGCTCTCGCTGGGCAGCGCCGCTTCCTCAAGATTGTCATTGATGGAGACATCTTGTTTGAGTGGCAATGTGATCGTCAGCGTTGTTCCTTCCTGGTTGCGGCGGTCAAGGCTTCCGCCGAGCATCTCGACTCGTTCGCGCATGCCGCGCAACCCGTTGCCTTCCGGGGCGACGAAACCGAGCCCGTCATCTTGAATCTCCAGGCGGCACGATCCGTTTTTTTGCTCCAGGCGCAGGCGGCAGGTCCGGGCTTTGGCGTGACGCACGACGTTGGTTACGCCTTCGCGCAGGGCCAGCGAGAGAACGCTCTCCTCCATTGCGGAAATCTTGATGGTCGTGGCGGCGTCGCATTGCACGGTAAGTCCGGCAGTTTCGAGCGTCGCCTTGGCCTGCGCCAGTTCGGCGGCTAAACCTTTCGCGCGATATCCGCGGATCGCATCGCGCACGTCAGATAAAGCCTGCCGCGAAATTTCTGACACCTCGCGAATTTCGTTTTGCGCGCGTTGCGGGTCGCGGTCCATCAACTTTGCCGCGAGTTCTGATTTCAGAGTGATAACGGAGAGCGTATGCCCTAAAACGTCGTGCAGATCGCGGGCGATGCGTTCGCGTTCGGCAACCTTCGCGAGATGCTCAATTTCTTCATTCGCCTTGCGCAACTGGCGATTCATGCGATTGCGCTCGGCGTAGAACGTATTTCCCGCCCCGAGCAGCAATGGGAAACCGGCGGAGAAGAAAAAATTCCAGCCGTCAATATGCAGCAGAAACCCCTCAGTCGCACTCGTGACAGTGACGAGGAACAACCCGACCCAGGCGGCGGCTTGGGTTGCGACGCAAAAAGGCAGCATCGCCGCCGCGAAAATAAAAAATGTGGCTCCGTTCGCATGAATGGTTTGGAAGATAATCCCTAGCAGCACCATTCCGGAAATGTGCAGCAGCGCTCTCGGGCTCTCGAGAAAAAACAGGCCGAGATAGAGGGCCAGAAAGATCGCCGCGCCTAATCCGTCGATCAGCCACAACTTCAAACTTGCGTGGTCTACCGCTGGCTCGATAAAAAAGAAACCCAGATAGAGCCACCACAGCAGAGGACTCCACCCGTGGTCCTTGTCTTTGAGGACCGTCCGCCACGACTTCACTTTCCAGGGACTACCCTTGCGGCAGCTCGGATCGGGGTAGAACGCCATCACGGGCATACGCTTATTTTGATCCCTCCCGTCAATTCCGGCCAGAGCGAAGTGCTGGCCGGGCTCCGTACCACACGAGCACCGCGGCTGGAATGAGCACGAGCAGCCAGTGGACACCAAAATAAAGAGCCATCAGGCCGAACGCAATCAGCGCTGCTGTTGATCCATATCCCTTCTTAGCTTCCGCGCTCATGTTGACCTCGAATGCCGAGTTAACGCTGAAAGTTCGCAATTTTCATCGTGAAATCCATTTGCCCGAAGCGGTTGGCAGGCGCAAGCGCTACCCGCGCAACCTGCAACCTATCCATACATTTTTCCCTGATCGCGCTGAAAGCCGATGCGCGCCACTCCCAGACAGATCATGGTGAAGGCGGTCAGTACTTCCCAATGGATTGCGCTGGATCCGTGAGCGCCCGCTCCTACCACCCCGAGAGCCAATTGCGACAAGTGATACGGCGGCAGAACCAGAGCAATCTGCCTCAGAAATTTCGGGAGGAACATGAACGGGACCCAGAGTCCGCTGCAGAACGACATGGGAAGGTAAATCAGATTGATCGTCGAAGGAGCGGAGTTCGGTCCGGTGAAATACCCGAGGGCCAATCCCATCGCCGAAAAAGGCAGCGAGCCAACAACCAGGGTCGCAAATAAGCTGAGGAACATTGCCATCGGCATCCGCACACCACCGAAAGCAACGCCAAGTGCGAACAGAGCGAGCACGATGATGGCGCTGAAAACCATGCTGGTAATTACCTTGGCCCAGAAGTAGGCGAAGGGCGGCATGGGGCTGGCGCGCTTCACTTCGAGCCATCCCAGGCCGCGGTCGGACGCCAGACCGGCTGCAGTTCCAAACAGCGAGGCGCCCATGGCGCCGAATGTCCCGAAAGTCGCAATCAAGTAAGTAGGAACGTGCGTGCCAGCGATGGCATCGTGCGAATTCAGGAAAAGCCCGAACAGAACGTAGAACATGATGGGGAAGCTGAGGACCGAAGCGGTGTACATCCGCAGGCGCAGATATTTCAGCAGTTCGTACTTTGTTTCCTTGGCGTAGATCCTCAGGGTGTGTGCCGGCGAACGTTCAATTGGCGCGTGGCTTATGGCGATGGATGCCGTGCTCATCGGATTCCTCCTTGTGCGTGACTGGCTGCTTGCCTGACCGGTCTGTTTCTAATTGATCGAGTTACCGTTTCGCGCAGAGTCCTGAGTTAAAGCCAGGAACGCTTCCTCCAATCCCGCGCTGGAAACTTCGAGTCCAGATAAGCCCAGATCGAGGTTCAGCATTTCTCGGACGACCGGCTCGGCTTCGCCGGCATGGATTTCAACCGCCTCGCGATCCCTTCGAACTTCGGTGACGCCCGGAATCTGCTCCAACCGATTCAAGTCGAGAGTGGTAATGCAGCGAATTTTCTTTCCGCTGGTCTGGGCTTTGATCTCAGCGGGAGTCCCTTCCGCAATGATCTCTCCCTGATTGATGACGGCAACGCGGTCGGCCAACGCGTCAGCTTCCTGCAGATAATGAGTGGTGAGCAGAACCGTCTTGCCGCGATCAGCAAGTTGGCGGATCTCATCCCACAACATGCGGCGGGCTTCGACATCGAGTCCAACGGTTGGTTCATCGAGAAAAAGCAGATCCGGATCGCCGCAAATCGCCAGCGCGAAAAGCACCCGCTGTTTCTGACCTCCGGAGAGTTCGGCGAACTTTCGGTCGAGGATTTTTTCCAGTCCGGCTATGGCCAGAACGTCGGAGGCTGCCATGGGCTTGCGGTAATAGCTTGAGAACAGATCAATATGCTCCCGAACCCGCAAAGT
>JASHQK010000403.1 GCA_030039195.1 Candidatus Sulfotelmatobacter sp. | reverse complement strand
CCTGACTGTGCCGCGTCAATTGAGTGCCGGCCTCAGGCATGCAGTAATTCCGTTATTCCTCGCAGGACGGGTGGCGTTCAAAAAATTATATTCGTCGCGTTTGTAGAGGGGCAATGAACGTTAGTAACTGGTACCTGTAACGCCAATGGAGTCAGCCGCTTACACTGCATGCACGATCGCGGCCATTAGGATAGGCTTATACCCATGAAAAAAATCCAACAGTGCGCCTTCGGAGGGATTTTGTTCGCACTCGTCGTCTCCATGCCCGCATTTTCCCAGGCCAACAACTCGTCGAGTAGCTCTGCCGCGCAGACGAACGCCGCGGAGCAGGCCGAGGCCCACGCGGTGCCTGTCCTCGATGGCGGAATCGGCCCGTGCACAGCGGATATCACCATCACCGATGCGAATGGCGCTGCTGTGTACGCAGCCACGGTGAAAGTTCATATTGCTTACGGATTCTTGAACAAGCGCAAGCTCGATCTGCAGCTTGGGACGAATGTGGACGGCAAAGCACGTTTCACCGGATTACCCGACAAGATCAAGCACGGATTCTTATTTCATGCATCTGAAGGCGACCGCGTGGGCGAAGCGTTCGATGATCCGACGAATACCTGCAAGGCGCAGTTTCCGATCACGATACGAAAACCGGAGTAGACCGGTCGTCGGCAGCGAGACGAAACGAGCGCTTCAGCCACCGGAGGCGGCAGGATGCCTGAAGGTCAAACCCAGCAGCTTGTCGCCGAAGTAGAGTAAACAAATCAGGCCCCAGATCATCATTCCCAGCGTTATGATCTCTGGACCGAGCAGATGGACCTTGGGCGACGCCCAAAACTCGCGTTGGAACAGCCAAGGATAGTATTGATTAAAGGGCGGGTGGCCCAGAGTCGCCGCTAATTTCTTTCTTCCCGTTTTGAACTGTGGGTGCCCCGTCCTTGCGCTTTTTGCAGGGGCGGGTATCGATGCTGCCGCTACGATGGGATTTGTCATGCCCATCGGCCTGCATCGCACTTACGGCGCGCATCACCTGCACTTTATCACGTGCTCTTGTTATCGACGACTGCCATTTCTGAGCCGTTCGCGTAGCCGCGACCGTTTCCTCGAGATTCTCGAACAAGTGCGCCAGCGGTACAAATTCGTGATCGTGGGATATGTCATCATGCCCGAACACATTCATCTGCTCATCACCGAGCCAGAGACCGGAAACCCCTCGACGGTCATGCAGGTTCTCAAGCAGCGCACCGCGCGCGCCCTGCTTCCGAAGCGGATGCGGAAAGACCCGCGACAGCGGAGTTTTTTTAACGTGCCATCTCAGCCACGGGCGTTCTGGCAAGCCCGGTTCTATGATTTCAATGTGTGGACGACAAAGAAGCGGGTCGAGAAGTTAAGGTACATGCATCGGAACCCGGTGAAGCGCGGGTTGGTAGAGTCGCCAGAGCAGTGGCGCTGGAGTAGCTATCGTTTTTATTCTCTCGACGAAACCGGATCGGTGAAAGTGAACATCGGTTGGAGTGAGATCTCGTTTTGCGGACGAATTGCTTAAGAGGCCGTTGCCAAAAAAACTTGCTGCATGCGTTCGTGGTTCCCGCCCTTGCAAACAGCGCAAGGACGGGCACCCAGCATTCGATGATCCGACGAATACCTGCAAGGCGCAGTTGCCGATCACGATTAGGAAGGCGGAGTGATACGCGGGGTCGGCGAGCGCGGCATCGACATTGGCGAGATTCTACAATTCGCAGGTGCCCACAATTTTGCACAATAATATGGCGTTGACGGTAGCGGATATTACTCGATACATTGATTCAACAAATTCCAGTCACCCAGCCGCAAGAGCTGCACACGATACCGAGAGGAGTCGGCATAGTGCCTAGCGTCTTCGTGGTCCCGGTGTATGTTGAGGTACCCAGCGGAATCGATCGTGCCGTACCCACATTAGAATCATACCTGCGCCGGGCTGGATACATTTTCCATACCGGGGAGCCGTTAGCCGAAAATCTCGACGCTACCAAGCTGCGTCTTGAGGCCGGAGATGGACGAGTCGGATCGGGACACTCTCCGCAAGTTGGCCGCAATGAACGTCTGCCCGAACTGCGGGAATAGCATCCAAGCAGGCAAGCGCCAGCAATATGGCGGTGGCGCGTTTTGCAGCCTTGATTGTGTCGCTCAATACAATGCTGCAGAATTGATTGAACGGCATCAAAGAATACTAGCGGCTCTCAAGCGATATCAGAACTGATGAAACGAGGGTAGTGAAGTGGGCATTATAGAGCGATCGCTCTTTCCGGAGATATACGATCAAGAGGGCGAAAACGGTATCCTGCCGTGGCAAGAAATCAAGCGGCTTGTCGACGCCGGTCGGGTGAGCGGATCTCCGGACGTGTCGGAGTCGCAAATCCAACCAGCCAGCCTTGACCTCCGACTGGGGCCAGTGGCTTATCGTGTCCATGCAAGCTTCTTGCGTGGACGCTCGGCAACACTTCTCACTCGTGTGCACGAGTTGCTGCACAGCACAATCGACCTCACACAACCTACGCCTCCTCTGTTAGAGCGGGGATGCGTCTACATAATCCCGTTGCTTGAGAAACTCAATCTTAAAAAAACCAATCTCCAGGGAATTGCGAACCCAAAGAGCACTACTGGGCGGCTCGATATATTCACCCGGTTGATCACGGAGTGCGGCGACGAGTTCGACCAGGTTCCGAAAGGATATTGTGGTGGGCTTTTCGTGGAAGTCTCGTCGAGGACATTTCCAATTCGGGTCAAGGCGGGGATGAAGCTCAATCAGATACGTTTTGTGCGTGGGACCTCGCCCCGACTTGGCAACGGCAATCTGAGTAAATTGGCGAAGACACAGAGTCTGCTTTACGACGCCGAAAAGGGCCCAGTCACAAGCAACATCGGTGACGGCGTCGAGATCACGGTAGACTTGGAGGGCAACGATGTTCGCTCAATTGTCGCTTACAAGGCCATAGGCTCGGATCTTCCCGTGGAGCTTGACCGGATCGATCATTACCATCCTAGCTAATTCTGGCAGGCCACGACTCGCCCGCATGACGGACGGATTATCTTGGACACCGGAGGGTTTTACTTGCTCGCCTCTAAGAAGAGAGTACGTGTGCCGCTCGACCACGCTGCGGAGATGGTGGCCCACGACCCAAGCATGGGGCAGTTCCGTGTCCACTACGCCGGGTTCTTTGACCCCGGGTTTGGTTACGGAGCAAACGGGGAAATACCGGGAACGAAGGCGGTACTAGAAGTCAGAGCCTACGAGGTGCCGATTGTTTTGGAAGATGACCAACTAGTTGGCAGACTCCACTATTATCCGATGGCTGCTCCTCCCGACCGGGTATATGGAGCATCGATCGGTTCTTCTTATCAGAAGCAGGGGCTTGCATTGAGCAAACAGTTTAGACGTGAGGACAATCCGGAGTTGACCCGAGATCTCCGGGGCTCCAAGTTGGTAACTGCTTGTGGGTAGACGTGCCGCTGAGATGTTGGCGGCAGCGAGGGCTGCATGGGCACAACTATGACCCCGCTTGCGCAATCTACTAACGGGTAAGGTTGTGCCGGTCTCCCCGCGGGCTGCGCCCGTTTACGGGATAGATGCGGGCGTTGACAATCCGGCATATCTCCCTTAGCATCAATCACTTGAACCACAATCTCACCCTTGCACGCGGGAGCTGCTCGTGATTAAGCTCGACATCATCAACGAAGTAGTGGGCAAGACCGGCATCACCAAGACCAAGGCCGAGCTGGCCGTCGAAACCGTGTTTGAAAGCATGAAGCAGGCCCTGGCGCGCGGGCATCGCATTGAGCTGCGAGGATTTGGCGTGTTCAATGTGCGTCCGCGGAAAACCGGTATCGGACGCAATCCCCGCACCGGAGCGGAAGTTTCGATTCCGCCCGGACGCGCTGTGCGCTTCAAGCCGGGAAAAGAATTGCAGTCGATCGACTGATTCCTGCGACGCCACGCGTAGCGAAGACTCAGCCACAAATCCAGGTTGTTCAGGCCTCCCCATTTCTGGAAGTGCGCTTGGTTGTGATCCGAATTCTTCTCTCTCGTAGTAGCATCGAAACAGACTCCAAATGGCCGAGCCGTCTCCCGTTCCTTCTTCGACGATTGAGTATTACTACCGCCTGCCGGAGCCGGAATTCGCCTTGCCCAGCGAGCGCTATTGGCTGCATGCCTTGCTGCTGCTGGCAACAGTTTTTACCACTCTCGTGGTCGGGGCACGGCTGCAGTTCAATTTCCTGCACGATTTGCCTCCGTTCGCGGCAGGCAATGAGTATCTTCCGTTCTTTCCGCTGAAATGGGCTTTGATGCAGCCTTCACGGCTGCTGCTCGGCATTCCATTTTCGGCGACACTGCTTACGATTTTGCTGGCGCACGAAATGGGGCATTACCTGTTTTGCCGCTACTACGGCGTGTGGGCTACGCTTCCGTTTTTCATTCCTGCTCCTACGTTGATTGGGACTTTGGGGGCGGTTATCCGGATCAAGTCGCCCATTCGGTCGCGAAAAGCTCTGTTCGATATCGGCATTGCTGGGCCGATCGCAGGATTTGTGGTCGCGGTGGCAACATTGATGTTTGCCCTGATGCTTTCCAAGCCGATGGTATCGTCGGCGCGCGGTTCAGATATCTATCTGGGATTTCCGGCCATCTTTTATGTAGCGCAGGATTTTTTGAGAGTCGTGTCTCCGCATCACGGCATTGCTGCTCTGCCGTTGACGCGCGTGTATCTCCATCCCACTGCAATTGCGGCATGGGTGGGAATGTTCGCGACCGCGCTGAATCTGCTGCCCAGCAGCCAACTCGATGGCGGGCACATCGTCTATGCGCTGGCACCGCGAGCTCACCGTCTGATCTCGTGGTTTACAGTTGCAGTTCTCGTCTATTTTGGCTGGAAGTACGTCGGCTGGTGGATGTGGGCGGGATTGCTGGTCGTGATGAATGTGCTGACTTTTCGTCAACGGCAGGCACCCAAGTACCCTTTGCTGCCTGTGACGCGATGGGTGCTGGGATTGTTCGCACTCATTATGCTCGCTCTGACCTTCACGATTTCGCCGTTTCAGTTGAGCTGGCATTGAGCGGGCGGTGTGGCAAAAGCTTGAACCACGAAGGTCGCGAAGTTCCACGAAGGAAAATCTAAACTACGTTAGTGCACCCTGTTACATCAGCCACAGCGCGTCGACATCAACGATGATCTGCGTGCGCGGAATTGTCTGTTGCGCGGCGTGAGCCAGCATGGACCGCAGCGTGGTATTCAGTTTTTCGCGGCTGGGCGATTTCAGAATGAAATGGTAGCGATAGTCGCGCTTGAGCCGCATGATTGGCGCGGCGGCCGGCCCGAGCACACGGACGCCCTCATGACGCGTGGAGTCAAACCACTTTCCCAAGATACCCGCCCATCGCAAAGCGTCATCGAGTTCGCCGCTACGGACGATCACGTTGGCGAGCGCGGAATATGGTGGGTAATGCATCCAACTGCGAAAACGAAGCTCCTTCTCGTAAAAGCCGGCGAAGTCATGGTGCGCGGCATATTGCACGGCGTAGTGATCCTGAAAATACGTCTGCAGAATGACCTTGCCCGGGGACTCGCCGCGTCCGGCGCGGCCGGCGACCTGCGTGAGTAGCTGGAACGTGCGTTCAGCAGCGCGGAAGTCGGGTAATCCGAGAGCCGCGTCCGCTCCGACCACACCAACCAGCGTGACGCCGTGAATGTCGTGGCCTTTCGCGATCATCTGCGTTCCGACAACAATGTCCAGCTCCCCTTCGTTTAGCGCGTTCAAGGTGCGCTCGAAATCCTCATGGCCGCGGACGGTATCGCGGTCGAGTCGCGCGATGCGCGCCTGCGGGAACATGCCATGCAATAGCTCTTCGAGTTTCTCTGAGCCGGTTCCAAGAAAGTAGACATACTCGCTCCCGCAATGGACGCACGTTTTCGGCACGGCGGCAACGTAGCCGCAATAGTGGCAGACCATCTTGTGCTCGCGCTTGTGGTGGGTCATCGCGATTGCACAATTCGCGCATTCCAGCTTCTTGCCGCAACTGCGGCACAGGACAACAGGCGAATATCCCCGGCGATTCAGCAGGATCATGACCTGCTCTTTACGCTCGAGGCGTTCTCTGATTTCCTCTGCGAGTTTGCGCGAGATCACTTGCTCGTGGCCGGTTTCCTGAAATTCCTGGCGCATGTCGATGATTTCGACTTCCGGCAGCGGGCGTTGCTCCACCCGGTCGGGAAGCTCGATCAGCGCATATTTGTTCTTCTTCGCGTTGAAATAGGATTCGAGCGAGGGCGTGGCCGAGCCGAGCGCGACCACCGCGTCGGCCATTTTGGCGCGCATGACCGCGACATCGCGCGCATGGTAGCGGGGTGCTTCTTCCTGTTTGTAGGAAGCGTCGTGCTCTTCGTCGACGATGATGAGAGCGAGGTCCGACACCGGCGCGAAAACGGCGGAGCGGGTTCCCACCACGATTCGCGCCTCGCGGCGCTTGATGCGGTGCCACTGCTCGGCGCGCTCTTTGTCGGAAAGGGCGGAATGCAGGATCGCTACTTCGTTTTCGAAGATCTGGTGCAGGTCGGCCGCGACCGCAGGCGTGAGGCCGATCTCGGGTACCAGCAAAATGGCCGAGCGGCCGGACTCGAGCACTGCACGCATAGCAGCCAGATAGACTGCGGTTTTTCCCGAACCGGTGACCCCGTGCAGAAGCACGCCCGAGAATCTGCGTGCGTTCACTCGCTCCCGGAGTTGCGAGAGTGCCGACTTTTGCGCCTCGTTGAACTCGAATGCGAACGGCGAAGGCCGGGGCTTCGTTTGCGAAACTGAAAAATCCGCAGGTTTTTCGATGATTTCGACGAGACCGCGCTTCACTAACGTTTTGAGTGTGGTTCGCGGGACTTCCAGCGATTGCAGAGTCGCGACGGGCGCGCCTCCGCCCAGTGCGGCCAGAGTATCGATCAAAGTTCGCTGATTCGGGTTGAGCTTGCCTTCGGCCAATTTCAGGATGGCGATCTTCTCCGTGCGAGTGGCGTCTTGCGCGGCGGAGACGTCTTCGCGCGCGACCCATCCTTTGCGGACCATGCCGTTCAGGATGGAACGCGATCCGCCCGTGGCAGAACGAAGAGTCTGCTCGCGAACGAAATCGTGAATGTCAGACGGTGCGGCTCCCATGTCTCGCAAAGGCGGCGAGACATGGGGCACCCGACTTTCATTGATGGCCGAAATCGATGTCGTTTCCGACACGT
>JASHQK010000402.1 GCA_030039195.1 Candidatus Sulfotelmatobacter sp. | reverse complement strand
TTGCCGCTCGATGAAAGCAAGTTGAAAACGATCGCTGTGATCGGCCCCGATGCTTATCCTGCGGTGATCTCGGGTGGCGGCAGCGCGGAAAGCAAGCCATTCAATTCTGTCAGCTATCTAGAGGGAATCAGCAATCGCGCGGGAACGAAGATCAGAGTTCTGTATGACGTAGATGTTCCCGTGCTCGATGAAGTGTTCGAGAATTCCGAATTCGTGACTACGCCGGGTGGAGAGAGCGGCCTGAAAGGAGAATATTTCAGCAATCAGGACCTGCAGGGCACGCCAGTTCTGGTTCGCGTTGACCCACATGTGCATTTTGACTGGGGCGAGGGTAGCTTTGCGGCGGGCCAGCCGGTCGATCATTTCTCAGCGCGCTGGACGGGTTATTTCATTCCAAAGCAATCTGGAGACTATGAGTTCCTGACTTCCGCCGACGACGGCGTGCGACTCTACATTGACGATGATCGTGCAATCGATGACTGGCAGTCTCATTCGCAGACTCTGGACACTGCGATGAAGCACTTGGAAGCCGGGCAGTCTTACAAGATCCGTCTTGAATATTTTGAAGACGTGGGCAGCGCGATCGTCGGCTTCGGAGTGACGCGCGCTGACGCATTCGTTGGCAATAAGACGGAGGCTCTCGCTGAGAAGGCGGATGCAGTTATCATCTGCGCGGGATTCGATGACAAAACCGAAGGCGAAGGTTTCGATCGTCCGTTTCAGCTTCCCGGCGGACAGGACGAACTGATCGAAAGGATCAGTGCGGTAAATAAGAACACGATCGTCGTGCTGACCGCAGGCGGCAACGTTGACATGACGCGATGGATTGACAAGGTTCCCGTGGTTCTGCACGCCTGGTATCCCGGCCAGGAAGGCGGGACGGCGTTGGCGCAAATTCTGTTTGGCGATTACTCCCCGTCTGGCAAGTTACCCGTTTCCTTCGAGCGGCGATGGGAAGATAACCCGGTCTTCCACAGCTACTATCCAGCGAAGGGAGAATCACGCGTCGTTTATTCCGAAGGAGTTTTCCTCGGGTATAGATTCTATGACCGTTCGCCGATAAAGCCTCTGTTTCCGTTCGGTTTTGGCCTGTCGTATACGACCTTCGCATATAGCGATCTATCGATCGTGCCGGCGGCAGGAGATGCTGGCGAGTTCATTACCATTTCATTCACCGTGAAAAATACAGGTCATCGTGCGGGAGCCGAAATCGCTGAAGTGTACGTCGGGGATTCTCATTCGAGCGTGCCGCGGCCGACGAAAGAATTGAAAGGCTTTGCAAAAGTTGATCTCAAGCCCGGCGAAAACAAACGAGTCACGGTCAAGCTCGACCGACGTGCATTCTCCTTCTACGATGTCACAAAGGAAGCCTGGAATGCCGAACCCGGAGATTTCTCGATCTTGGTCGGGGCCTCCTCTGATAACGTTCGGTTGAAGGGAAAATTTACGCTCGTGCGTTAACCGCCTGAGAAGCAATAGACAGGCGCGGAGACCACGCGCTCTTGTCCGGAGTCGAGCCCAGGCTCTCCGCTTCCAAACGCGAAGTGAGACTTGCGGCGCGGCCGTGCTCATTCACTTGGACGACGTTGCGATGGCGCAGGCGGCACGAGACACCAAGATTGATCAAACTGACCTAACTGCAGCCGAGGAAGAACCACTCGTAACTAACGCTGTCCTGCAAGCTACTAAATAAGTGTTCCCATAATGCTGCCAGCTACGTCGCTCCGCTTGCAGATCCGAACCGCATCCCCTTGTTGCGAGCCAAGCAAGCCAAAAATGTTCCAGGCCAACCTTTGGTTGGACGGCTACCGTCCACCAACTTCAAACTGCACAGGTTCGGCTGTCGCTCCGACGCTGGGATCGTAGTACTCATACACGCGCGATGAGAATCCCTGCGCATGGATCGGGTACTTTGCGCGCAGGCGGTACCGCACTTCGAACGAATCGCGCGGTGCGATGGAATCGAAATACAGGATTGCCTGCGTTGCGGTCATATTGAATTTTTCCAGCCGGCCGCTTTTTGCGCCGGTGGTTTTCTCTACGATCTTCTGCAAGTCTTCGCTCAGCAACTCGAATCCCGGCGGAATCCCCAGGTCCACCATCACCATTTTGGCGGTTTTATCCAAATTGTTGCGGATGGTCGCTGTTCCCGTTACTACCTCGTCCTGGATCAGTCGCGTGCGATCGTATTTCACGTCGATCGCCAGTGGGTCAGGCGTCGACGCATGTTGCCAGGGAACAAAGTAGCGGCCGGCGATCTGATAGGCCAATCCGCCTTCGCCGAAAAACCGAATCTCAACTTCGTTATCGCGATCCGTACTCATTTGCGGCAGAACAAACTGGTGCAACAGATCATTGTTCTTCTTGCTGATCTCGATACTTGCCACCTCTTTTCCATTGAGTAGAACGTCCGCTTTTCCCCGGGCATCGCTCCCGCTTTGTTCGGAGGCCATCAGCAGCGCGCGCAATGCCATGATCGTTGCTTGCGTCGTCCCCCAATTACCGCTCCCATTCTTTTTCGAGGTAATCCAGGCGAGCGACTTGCGAACGAGATCGGAATATCCACCAGCCTTGAGAAACGCCTGCAAGGCAAGTCCCGTTGTCTCGACGGCCGCGCTGTCGCCGGTTGCATAGACGCCGGTTTCCTCCGCCGACCACCACACGAAGTCGTTCTTCTCCGATGCCGCGTCTCTCAACAGTTCGAGCGCCCGGCGCGCGAGTTCCGAGTCCTTGCCGTTTTCCACGGCGAAATTCGCAACGACAGCGAGCGTGTAAGCATCCATCTTGCCGTCGAGGTGCTTCTCGATAAACTGACTGGCCTTCTGAATCGTCTCTCCTTTGTAATCGGCCGATTCGAGCGCCCACGCGATGTATGCGGTGATGCGCAGAAGATCCGCGTTGAAGCGGTTTGTCGCGCCTTCGTTGATGAACTGCGTGTCGGGCTTCCAGCTGCCGTCCGGCTGCTGCTGCCGGACGAGCCAGTCGCGCGTGCGTGCAATCACTTGCGGATCGACGTCGTAGACGTTCGCCATGTCGTGAAATTCCATCAGTCCGTATGCGGTGAGAATCTTGTTGGCTGGAGCGTTCCCGAACCACGAGAATCCTCCACCCGGAACTTCGAAGGTCAGGAGCCTCTGGTAGCCAGTTGCGACAAACCCTTCGGCCTTCGCATGAATCTCTGGCGTCAGCTTCTTTGTGCGTTTCATGTAATCGAGCGCCAGCACGTTCGGATAAGTGGCCGACGAGGTCTGCTCGAAGCAGCCGAAGGGCATTTGCAGAATGCTGTCCATGCCCTCGATCACCTGACTCAAAGGCCCGGGGTAGAGCCGGACGAAGATTTTGCTTGCGTCGGGGATGGAAGATTCAGGGAAGCGCACAGTCTCGCGCACGGCCGAATCCAGCCGGCCGCTGAAAACGATCTCTTTGGCGTCTCCATTGGGCACAACTTCGATCTCGCGCACCAGGGTGTCTTCGCGCTCGGACCCGCCGTGCATGCGGCCGGTGATCGTAAGTTTGAACCTGCCAATCCTTTTCGCCGCGATGGTGAATTGGGCGCCGCCCACCTGGCCCGCGCCGACGGAGACGCTCTGTTGATCCGCGCTTTCCAGCGAGAACCAGTCCTCAGGGTCGAGTTTCAAGTCTACGTCACCGCCGTGACCCGCGTAGTTGTACACAGCGACAGGGATGGAGACTATGTCTCCCTGCGTAAGCGTCACGGGAAGATCGAGGTCCACAAAGAAATCCTGGAAGACCTTCAGTTCCGAAGATCCGGTTCCAAGTGCGCCCGCCTGCGTTGAGGCCAGCATCGCCATGCGCCACGTCGTAATTGAATCGGCCAGCGGGATCGTGATGCTTGCGTTGCCGTCGCCATTGGTCAATATCTCGGGATTGATGTAGAGCGCTTCAGGAAAGTAGCTCCGGATGTGACCGCCCGGGGCGTTCGAGGAAACTGACTCTCCTTTCGCCTTCGGGTTTGCATTCGTCGCTCTGGCGTCCTTGAGCATCACAAGATCCGAGAAATTCCGTCCGTTCGAAGGCAATGCTTGAGGGGCAGCCCCAGCGGTTGCAGCATCCAGTACCACGACCTCCGACGCCGCTTGCTCCACCTCCACTACTTGACCGACCTGGCCAACCTGCAAGATCGCAGAAAGGACTCCGCGATCACGGGCTGAGAGAGAGATCATCCGAACGCTGGTTCTAAATCCATTTGCCGCGACTTCCACTCTGTATCGGCCAGCAGGCAATGCCGCGAAGGAAAAATTGCCTGAGGCGTCGGTCTCGACATTTCGGATGTTCTTATCCCCAATGTGTTGAATTTGAACCCGCGCGCGTGAAACCACCGCACCCGTCATATCTGTCACCGTGCCGTCGATTTCGGCAAGGCCATTGTCGGGTCCGACTCCGTGCTCCATCCGCAGGGTGATTGTGCTGTCCGGCGATATCCAGGGGTTCGATTGCGGCTGATTCGATACCCAAGCGGTTTCGGGCTCAAGCCACACCGCGAGATCGTCGGCTGTATTGAACGTGCGGTCAGGACCTGCGCTGATCACCCGATACAAACGGCGTTCCCCACTCCACCACGCGCCAGGAGCAAGCCGCAGTTCGGTGCCCCACGCATCGCGTGGCGGGCGGCCGTTTGCGTCTCTCAGTTCTTGGAAGGCCGCACCCATATCCTGCTTACGGTCGAGGTCCGTCATCTTCGCGACAAGCTCCCGGACATGGTCGACGAGCGCATTTTCGTACCGCGCCATGTAATCTGCCTTTTCCGTCTCCGGCAGCGCCTGCCCAGACTCGCTCTCGAGAGTGTGTGCAGCAACCGTTTCCGCCGCCGCAAAGAGCGCTCGTGCGGCCCGATCGTGCAACTCGGTGGACTCGCCTTCTGCCGGATCGACAATCTGGGCTGAAGACAGTGAATGAATTTCGTAATGGGGCTTCATCAGCTCCTGTTCCAGATAGAAGAAGACTTTGGCGAATCCCGGCTGTTTCTCGGCGAGCGCAAAGACCGCCTGATCGACAACCTCGAGTCCCAACGCCGCGCTGACGCCTTCGCCCTTTTGATTGATCACGTGGAAGTGCACTTTCGCCTCGCCGCCGGGCAGATAACTCGTGGCATCCGCGACGGCTTCGATATGCAATTCCTCGGCGGGGTCCACAAAGATAAGTCTTTGATCCTCAGCCTCCCGGCTATTGGAGCCAATCACATAGGCATTAACCATGAGTGTCCCGCTCATCTCCGGACCGACGATCAGGCTCATCTCCGCGCGTCCGTTATCGAGATCAACATCGCGCGTGAGAATGGTCTGTCCATCGTGCACAAGGTCGATGTAGGCCGCTCCGCTGCGCCGCGTCGAGAGCACCGCAATCTCCATCCGATCGCCGGGCTTGACGACCGCGTGAGATGTGCGCACCAGCACCTGATCTTCGCCAGCGCGCGTCTCCAGGGTTACAGTCTCCGAGGCGCGATTGCCTTTGCGGTCATTGGCGTCGATCTGCAAGACGCTGTTCGCGTCGTTTCCCAAAATCTGAATTGTGGCGATTCCCGCGTCGTCTGTCTTTACTGCCTGCCGCGCGCCGACAGCGTGCACTTCGAGGTCGACTCTGGCCGGCGTTCCGTCGGGATACGACGCCAGAACAAAAACATCATTCTCCAAGCCCCGTACCAGCTTGCCGCCCTCGGGAACAGCCGTAATCAGTAGCGATGTCTGGCTTACGGTAATGGGTTCGCCGCGCGTCTCCGAGTGGTCCGCCGCATCTTTCACCGTCGCCTCGACCACGACCGACGCCGCACCATGGCGCTTTCCATTGCCGGCGAAAAATTGCGGCAACACGAAATCGAAGCGATAGGCGCCCTCGCGATCGGTATGGCCTTGCACCGATGCCGCCTCGAAAAGCTCCACATCCATTGCCGAAGCCTTGATCGTGACCGATGCATTGCCCACAGGTTTTCCGAAGAAATAATTTGCTTTCACGGCGCCGGTAACGTGATCGCCAGGCCGGTAATCGCGCTTCGGCTTACCGTTTTTCGAGTCAAACTCGATCGCCACGCGGAACTTCGGCAATACGTACCGCTGCACGTTGACCGTCAATTCGGCGGCGCTCGTGCTGACCTCGCCGATCCTTGCGCGAACGTGGTACGCTCCGAGATTCACTTCGTCGGCCAGCGTAAACTCCGCCGACGCCACGCCAAAAGTGTCCGTTGCGGTGTCTTTGCGGAATACTTTGTTCCCACGCGAATCTTCCACTTCAAAGGTCAGTGCGCGCCCGGACGCGGCGTGTCGGTCAGCGCGGTCCAATGCCAGTGCGCGCAAATGAATGGTCTGCGAAGGCTGATAGATCGGCTTCTCGCTGGTCAAGAGCACGGAAACCTTGTCTTCCAGTTCGACAGTCTCCGTAGTTTCCACTCGGCCTAAAGGTGTATCGGCCGAGAACCGGACCGGGAAGCTGCCTGTCAGCCCTTCGGGAAAATGGAAATCTGCTTCGGCGGATCCTCGGCGGTCAAGTTCTCCAGCAAAAAGCAGCTTGGGTCCATGATCGGGATCGAGCAGTTCAATCTTGACCGTTCCTCGTCTGATCACGGCTGTCGTCTCTTGAGCGCGCGAACTCGAAACAATCAACCGCATGGCAGCGGGCGCTCCGGCGATGTACGATCGCTGCCCGAGAACGCGCAGCACGGGCCGTTCGAGAATTTCGGACAACGAATAGATCTCCTCGAGATCCTGCGCCGACTGATTTTTGTAACGCAGCGTATAACGCAGGCGGTGCCAGACGAGCTCGTCCAGTGTCATCGGCTCACGCAGCGCCATCCTCACATGCCAGACCGCGCTCCCTTCGACCACGCGCATCTGGTGCTTCGCTTCGCCGAGGGCGTGATCCTCTGGGTCGAGCAACTCCACTTTGAGCTCCGCCTCACCGCTGTGCGCGGCCCGGTAGGGCACTGAGACGGAAAGACCATTGTGGAAATAGACGGCGGAGATTGCTGTCGACTCCGCGTTGCCAAGAGTCGTTGCAGATAGCAGAGCCAATACTGCGAGGGCTAAAGACAGACCCGGCATGACGCGTCCCCCTCGCGGCAAGCGGTGAACAGCCGCGCCGCGCTTCTTTGTTCAATCGGGGTTCGCGCCTGATTCGGAGTTTTGCAGAATATTTTTTAGGAATCTTGGAAAGTTACTATTTTTTGCGAAGTTGCTATTGGTGCCAGTGCGCACCGTCTTTGCTGCTCCAAACCGTGCCGCTGTCGGTGGTTAGCAAAAAGACGGCCCCCTTGCCCGCCGCACCCGAGGTCTCATCGTTCGGCTTCTGTGCGGATTCACTGACGGATCCTGACGTCAACTCGATGCGGATTGCCTTGCCCGCCCATTGCGGATTGACTTTCTTCCACTTCTTGCCTCCATTGCGACTCAGGAAGAGATTGCCCGCGCTATCGAGGGAAAGAAACCGCTTACCATGCGACACCGTCGCCGTAACCGGCAGACCAGACGGCACCGGGATGACCCGGCCCACGTTGGCCGATTCAGTTTGGATCTGTTGGGCGGCGCTCTCCGCCTCCACCGTAACCGATTCTGACGTCGTCCCCACGTCGAGCACTGGCTGCAACGTGGCAAGTTCACTCGGTTTCAATTCGATGGCCTGCTCGCTTGTCCTGAAGCCCGTTGCCGACGCCGTCAGCTCGTACTGTCCAGCCGGTAGTCCGGTCAGATGAAAGCCGCCATCTGCGCTCGTCGTTGCCTGTCGCACTGTGCCGCTCGCATCGCGCAGAGTTATTGTTGCCCCCGCGACGATGGCGCCGCTTCGGTCCGTGACGCGGCCGGAGAGTCCGGCGAGCGTTACGTCTCGTCCGCTGGCGGCCTCAACTGCCAATGCAGGCAGGTCTTTTTTGTTGACTAGGCTGTTCTGTGACGCCGCGCCTTTTGAGCCTGCGGGCGTCGAGAGTTGCTGCAGACTTGTGACATTGCGGCCGTTCAACGGCAATCCGGATACGGTCGCGGTACTGACGCCACCCGACACCACCCTCGCCGCATCGGCGGCCGGGCCGGAGACGGAAGGAGCAGCGGCCATTGACTGCGGACTAGCGATGTTGGCGGCCGCGTGATGGCTCTTCGCTTCGGGCAAATTCAAACCACTCGCGGCCTGATTCTCTTGCCGAGAGTGGTTCGGCGCCGCGTTGGGTACGAGGCTCTTGTTTCCTCCGGATCGCGCAACCTGCTCTGAGTTGGTGGTCGGAGCAACCGTCGTTTCGGGAGACTTGATCTCTGGCTGCCTTGCGCTTGCAATCTGTTGCGGGATCTGAGGAGCGCCGCCGTGTGGCCGAATATAGACCAACACCGCTATCAGCCCGCATACGAGCGCCGCGGCGGGCAGAGCCACCGGCAACAGCCGCCGCCAGACGAATCCTTTCGAGGGCGTTGCCGAAACTCGTTGCGTCTCTTCGTGCGGTTGCATCAGGAAAA
The DNA here is from genome assembly GCA_030039195.1 of Candidatus Sulfotelmatobacter sp. Classification (GTDB taxonomy): domain Bacteria; phylum Acidobacteriota; class Terriglobia; order Terriglobales; family Acidobacteriaceae; genus Sulfotelmatobacter. The sequence goes on along the minus strand of JASHQK010000402.1, from coordinate 6,428 downwards.
CGGCTTTCCGGCACTCCGCGCATTCGGCCAGGTGCGCCAGCATCTGCTCCTGTTCCCGCGTGGTGGCGGCACCCTCCACGAACACACTGAGCTGGTCAGCATCGGGATGCATCCCGGGTTGGAAATTCCGGTTCACCCTTCTCCTTCCTGACTGGGGATCGGATCGCCCTCCGATTTTTGCAGCAACTTACGCAGATTGATGTCCACATCTCTGGGATCGGTCCCCAGCGCTTCCTCGGCCGCACGCCGGCTCAGGCCCCGTGCTATGAGAGCCCGCAGCAGCTGTTTGCGTAGACGTTCGGTTGCGCGCTTGAGTTTGCGGCTAATGGTCGCCACATGAACTCGCAGGACGCGGCTTATCTCATCGAGAGTATGTTGATCCAGGTAATAGGCCGAGAGCAGGAAGCGTTCTTCCGCCGAAACTTCACTCAACGTCTTCTTGAGCGCCACCCGCAGGTCCTCTAATCGTTCCGGTTCGATCTGCTCGGAAACCGCCGCCGCTGGTTCGATCTCGCCCAGCTCAGTTTCCCTGCCGATTTTCCGGTACTGGTCCACGCGCCGTTGCGCCAGGATCGCCCGCAGCCATCCCATCAACGATCCTCGTCCCGAGTATCCAAGTAGAGGAGACCAGCGGCGGCCTTCTCGCTCCGTCAGCCCGAACAGCTCGGAGTAAAGCGCGCTCGCCAACTCTTCGCCTAACGCTGCCGATCCTGTCATCTCCACCGCAGCTCTGGTCAGCGGTTCCCGGTAGTGCGCAAGAAAGCGCCGCCATGCGGACTCGCGCCCCAGGGCGCATCCGCGCGCCGTGGCAAGCTCGTCCAGGTGCAGAGCCCGCCAGAACGTTTCCCGCTGCCGTTGATTCGCATGCTTGTCTTGGTCGAGGCCGAAATTATCCCTGGCTCCTATCGTCTCGAGCGCCTCGCCAAACTCCGCCTTGCTTACCTCGACCAGCTCCGCACCCGCCGCTCGCCAGAGCTCTTCGCAGAGCACTTCGGGCAAGAGTCGGTTCTCCGGCCCGAGCTCCATCTCGGCCGCGAGCCCTTTCTCGGCCGATGCGGTGCAGTCTCCTGCCCCCGAAGGCTTTGTTTGAGTAGTATTGGCAGGTGAGATATCCACGCTCGCCCATTAGATCACATCGTCCGTCGCGGCCCATTTCTCGCCTCTGCCAAAACAATACGTATGGAGCAGCCGAAAGTCACATCCGTAAGTGTCGGGCTTGAATGAACGATCGATGGGTGCCTTGTATAATTCGCCGAGACTCACTGGACGTTAGTGTTCATGCTGCTGAGGCTTTTTAAGGATCCATCGACATTAGCTCGTGCGGCGGCGGAACAGGCCGCCGCGGCGATCCGAAAAGCGATCGCCGACTGCGATCGTTGCAGGATCGTGCTCGCAACCGGTACATCGCAGTTCGCATTCCTTGACGCGCTTACCAGCACGGTGGGCCTCGAGTGGAATAAGGTCGAGGCCTTTCATTTAGATGAGTATGTGGGCATACCGATCACGCATCCCGCCAGCTTTCGAAAGATTTTGCTGGAACGGGTGATCAACAAGGTCGGTATTTCGAAATACTGGTTTATTCAAGGCGATGCCTCAGACTTATCCGGGGCGCTCGACGAGGTCGGGCGGCAGCTGACCTCCGCGCCGGTCGACGTGGCTTTTGTGGGCATTGGAGAAAACGGGCATATTGCGTTCAACGATCCTCCCGCGAACTTCAACACGGCGGAACCGTACATCGTCGTGGAACTGGATGAAGCCTGCCGCCGGCAGCAGGTCGGCGAGGGATGGTTCACCGACATTTCCCAAGTGCCGAGGCAGGCGATTTCTATGTCTGTTCAGCAGATCATGAAGACGCTGCAGATCGTTGCGGTCGTACCGGACAGGCGAAAGGCTCGGGCGGTCAAATTGTGCATTGAGGGAGAGATCAGTCCCCTAGCGCCGGGATCGATTTTGCGGCGGCATGCGAATACGACGGTTTATCTGGATCAGGACTCCGCGTCGTTGCTGAGTGCGGAACTGCGAAACGCGCTGGCACGGGAGTCGCAGGTAATCGTCGAATCATAACTAGGCAGGCGAAAAGAATTTCTCTGTCTTGCCTATGCGACTATGCCGGGTTGCGATCCGAAAATGTTTCTGTCTTCGCCTCCCAAAAGATCTTCCTGCCGGTCCAATACGCCTCGGTGGCCATCATACACGCTACCGAGTGGGCGAAACCTTCGTGCACCGAGCAATGCGGCTGCTGGCGCGAGCGCATGCACTCAAACCAGTTCGCCATGTGCCCCAGAGACAGGTCATCGATGCCCATCGGCGGCAAACCCTTCTGGCCCGGTAGCAAAATGTATCTCGACTCGCGCTTCTTGTCGATGTCGGGGTCGTCTTCGTGCGTGCCCTTTTCCTCGACGATCTGATATCGGGGGCTTCCTTCTCCGCCAATATTAAAGAGCGTCGCCTTCTTTCCCATATAACGCGTAAAGCTGGGAGCGTCATTGCCAAAACTGGTCGAATAACTGACGAGGAACCCCTTCGGATATTCCAGCAATGTCTGAAACGTGTCAGCGTTCTCGCGGCCATCGTGCCAGGCAAAAACACCGCCATGAGACACGACAGACTTGGGATAGTTGTCGTCCATAAACCAATGCACCATGTCGATGGCGTGGCTTATCCACTGATCCGGAATGCCGCTTGAAAACTCCCGATAGAGACGGAACTCAAAGTACAGTTGCGGATCAAAGGGACGATCCGGCTTGGTCAGCAACCAAGCCTTCCAGTCGGTATCCTGCTCGCGGATTTCTTTTACCTCGTGGCGGCCGCGCCACCGCGGCCCGTGGTAGTTCCACACAATTTCGACCTTGCTCACGTCGCCGAGTGCGCCGCTGCGAGCCACTTCCTGAGCTGCACGCGGATACGGCTCGCTGCGATGTTGCGTGCCAACCTGCACAATGGTCTTGGCATTCAGCACGGCATCGCGCGCGGCCTTGGCCTCTGTCAGAACGTTGCCCATTGGCTTTTCTACGTAGCCGTCCTTGCCTGCCTCCGCGACCAGCTTCAGGATTGGGGAATGAGAGTGCTCGGGCGTCGAGATGAGCACTCCGTCAACGTCCTTCATCGCGAGGACTTCCTCCGGACGCTGCACCGCCCGCGGACCTCGTCCGTAATAGCCCGTGTTCGTCGCGGTAGCCCTCTCCTGATTCCCCTTCCACAAATCGCAAACCACGGTCATTTCGACGTTGTGACTGCTCTTCAGCTTCGACGCGATCAAGTCGAGTTCGGTGCCGCGGCTTCCGATTCCGATGTGTCCGAGCGAGATGCGGTCGTTCGCGCCGAGAATGCGGTTATAGGACAACGCAGTGCCAGGAAGAATTGCAGCCCCGGCAATTGCGGCGGCCGACTTGCCCAGAAAATCCCTCCGGTTGATGAATGACGAATCGCTCATGATTTGCCCCCGCTGTGCTGAAATTTCACACACGTTATCTTTAACTCTTCAGTTTCAGCTGTAATCGTTAGCGTGCATCTCAACAACGTTTCCCCCGCTGAGAGCAATTAAACCATTCCATTGACTGAGCATGCGTCAGCATACAATCGCAGAACCTGTCGAATGTGATACTGAATCATTTCGCCCAGAGAAGCCCGCAGTAACGGACCGGTGGGTTCATGCCACCTTCGCCCGCAAGGCGCCGCCAGCGAAGTAAATCAGCATACCGATGATTGCTACAGCAGATGCATGAACGGCCGACTGGCATCCCATCAATACTCCTACTAGAAAGACCAGGAACCCAATAGCCAGGATCCAGGTTCCCATGCTGGTCATGGCGGCCATGGTCATTCGCGAAGAGGGAGGTTCGACGGTTTCTTTTCCCTCAGTCATTAATAAAGTGGGAATCTTTGAGATCAAATCGGTTTCGCTTCTGGTAAGGACGCTAACGATCGGACAGACGACCAGAGCGACACCACCACTGATAAGCGTGACGAAAGCGACGTCAAAATGCAGACCGAATCGCAGCGTCGCACCGGCTATGGCTCCCGCGAGATACGCCGCCATGGCGCCTTGCCAGTTCGCCTTCTTCCACAACAATCCGTAGACAATTGCGATCACGAACAGCGGCATATCGAGGATGCTGATGATTGTGAGATATGCATCGACCGCGCCGCCGAGATAAGGAATCAAGCAAGTGATGGCGATCATTAGGATGCCAGCAACCAGAGTCGCTGCCCGCACCGCAACCAACAATTGCTTGGGTGATGCATCTCTTTTTATGAAGCGACCATAGATATCGTTCGTGATAAGCGTCGCCACTGCGCCCAGATTGGCACCGATAGTCGAGAGTCCGGAGGCCATGAAACCGCAAATCACCAGTCCCAAAGCTCCGGAAGGCAGCAAATGAACGATGAGGGTTGGGACTGCCAACTCACCTTTCGGAAGCCCCGGATAAAGAACTCTGGCGGCGAGTCCGGGCGTGATCCAGAGAAAAGCAAAGGGAGTGATCATGAGAGCAGAGAGGATCATTCCTTTCGATACGACGCGTGGATCACGCGCCGAGAAAGCGGATTGCAAGAGTCCCTGATCGAGCGACGCCCACTGCAAACCAAGAAGCAGAATTGCCAGAATGAATTTCCAGTTGTATTTGCCGGATTGCAGCACGAATTCCAGGTGCTGTGGGGGCAAGTGGGCGGAAAGGCCCGGCCACCATCCCACAGCTCTCATGGAAATCGGGAGGACTGTCAGAACGCTAACCATCACGAGCAGAAACCCGAGATTGTTGGTCAGCACAATCGACCACATTCCGCCTGCCATGGTGTAGACGATGACGATCAGAGAGAAAACCAGAATCCAGAGCACAAATGACTGAATGCCGGTCATCTGTTCCGCCGCCATGACTCCAGCGTAAAGGACGACGCTGATCCAGAACGTCAGGCGGAACACCCACAGCACTCCCACCAGGCTGCGAACGCCAGGACTGTAGCGCATTTCGAGAAACTCGGGGACGGTACGGATGCGCAATCGACGCAAGAATGGAATGACATAGAGTCCACTGAAGACCAGTGCCATGTTGCCGGTCCAGGTCAGCCAAATGATGGAAATGCCGCTTTGATATGCCGTGCCACTCACTCCGATCAGACTGAACAGACTGATATTGGCCGTGGTCAGGGTCGCGGCCAGAATGAAAGGAGTGAGTTGACGGCCGGCGAGGTAGAAATCATCGGGAGCCCCGATCCATTTGTAAAAGCGTGAACCGAGCCAGAATATGCCGATCAGGAAAGCGGCCAGCGTTAAATAGTCGATTGTCTTCATGCGGAAATAGGTTGGCCAGCCAATGCGGCCATCTCGTGTGCTCGCTCAACCAGGAACTGCACAACTTCGGAGGGAGTCGGGAATGCGTCGATTCCCCCCAAGGCTCTTGTCGAAAGAGCGCCGCAAGCGTTTCCCCATGCGATGCACTTCTCCAGGGGCGCACCATGGAGGTACTGGAAAATGAAACCAGCATTGAAGCTGTCGCCTGCGCCCGTGGTGTCGACAGGCTTGACGTTGAACGCTGGAGCCGAGATGATCTGGCCACTACGAATCACCGATACGCCGTCTTGGCCGCGCTTGATGACGGTTGTGTGTCCGAAGCTGTCGAAAGTCCTCACGGCCGAAGTCAGGTTCTGAGTTTTCGAAATCCTCAGCGCTTCCGTTTCATTCGGCAAGAACAAGTCAACCTCATGGAGCAATTGCTGCATGCCGCTGTTCCATTGTTCGCGTGGGTCATGATCGGGATCGAGCGAAGTGGTAAGTCCGGCGGCTCGTGCGGAACGAAACAGTTCCAGGCAGCCGCACTGCAATGCGGGCTGTAAGTAAAAACTGGAAAGGTGAAGATGGCGGGCACGCTTTACATAGTCGCGATCGATCTCCGCGAGAATGAAGCTCTCCCGAATTCCCGGGTAACTGACCATGGCGTAGTCTTGTGGGAATGACATCGAGACACAGATTCCAGTAGGAAGCGTCGCGTCTCGGACAACGCGAGATGTATCGACGCCCGCGCTCGACAGAGTGTCGAGCAGGAAATCGCCAACATGATCCCTCCCAACCTTGCCCACAAACCCGGTAGCTGCGCCGAGGCGGGCGATGTTGTAGGCAAAGATTGCGGAAGAACCTCCCAGAGTGAATTTCATCCCCTTGGCATGCTTCAATTGCCGGAACGCAGGCAAGGACGGCAGGCCGGTAAAAATGAGATCCGCATTGATGTCGCCGACAACTACGATATCCATGCCACTCCTGATCGCGCCGCTTGCGACCTACTCGAGAGGATTGCCCGTGGCGCGCGCCCGGTAAAAGGCGTAAAGCTGCATGACGGGCATTGACAGGATCAGGCGCGCCGACTCCGACAGGCCGGATTCCAGCTCGAATAAGAACTCAGCCCTCTCGCGTATTTCGCTTGACGCTTTCTCGC
>JASHQK010000401.1 GCA_030039195.1 Candidatus Sulfotelmatobacter sp. | reverse complement strand
CAAAGAATCGAACAGCGCCGCATCCTGAAAGAGAAAACCAATCTTGCGACGAACCTGCGAGATCTCATGGGCTTTCAGACCGGTGATCTCGTCGCCTTCTATCCATATCTTTCCGGCATCAGGCTTAAGAAGCGACATGATGAGTTTCAGAGTCACACTCTTGCCAGTCGCGCTTCGTCCAAGAACGCAAAGAGCCCGCCCCGGTGCCGCTTGGAACCTCCAATACCGAGGGCGGTATCCCCATTCCGGTTGCTTTTGACGCCGGCGGTGAAGATGTCCTCATCGCCCGCCCACAGGCAAGCGTGGAAGTTCGTGGTCTTTCTCGCGGCGAAATGGAATTCATCCAAGCGCTACTGCAAAGCGCCACGATTTCGAGCGCCGCCGAACGAGCGCAGGCCAGCGAAACGACGTTTTCCCTTTCGGCCGCTCTCGAAGGCTTGGTCGCTGCGGGTCTCGTAGTCGACGTTCATGCAGATTCAAACTCCGAAAGCACGCGAGGCGGCTATGATTAACGTTGATCATCGGTCGCTGGTACTTCGCTTGTGGGGACTAGCAGAAAGGCTCTCGAATACTGCTGCGAACGCAGCGACCCTGCTGGCCCCTCCCGTCCTTCGGGTTGCGCTGGCACTTCCATTCCTCCGATCTGGTCTGACCCGCTGGGATGGTTTTCTTTCGCTTTCTCCGGGCACAATATTTTTGTTTCAGGAACAATTCAAACTTCATATATTCGGGACTCTTTACGGCTTTCCGTTTCCCCTGGCCTGTGCCTACTCGGTCGGCATCGCGGAGTTGGTATTTCCCGTTCTCCTGGTTCTCGGACTAGGGACGCGGTTCGCTGCATTCTGCCTGCTGATCATGACGGGCGTCATACAGCTCACCTATCCGGACGGGTGGGCGAACTTTCATCTATATTGGGCGGCCATCAGCCTCGCCATCATCTCTTTGGGAGCTGGCCCTCTGTCTCTGGATCGGTTGGCGTCCAGGACCTCCCTGATTCGCGAAAAGGCTTAAGGTTGGAACTTCGGAATGGAAACTGGAGGTGCTTCTTGAGACATCGACACATCGCGGGCTTAATCAACGTCTATGAAGTGAGTGATCCCGTGGAAATCAAGGCCGTGGGGGATGATCCTGTCATCGATCGGTCTTTCGAGACGTCTACGTGTCCCGTCAATTGGTTTCTCTTGAAGCGTTCAATCAACGCTTTGTCGTTCAGGGGGCGTCGTTTCCCCACAATGGAGCCCCGACAATGTTCGTCGCGAGCTCGCGCTCAAGAACAACTTTGGCAGAGGCTCAACGAGCAGATACCAGATATCAAGGCTGGGCCCGTTTCGTTAGCGCCCATCGCTGAGTGGGTGAAGGGATCGGGACGGGATGATGCAGTCGGCATTCTGACTCAGCAATTGTTGGGAGGTCTTTTTCGGAGTAACTTCACCGCGACCCAGGAGACCTGGGCTGCCGCACTAGTTTTAATAAAGGCTCCTCGTTCCTGGAACCTGCCGATGCTGTTTTGGTGGCTGACAACGGGGAAGCTCAAGCGGGCCAAGGCTGTCCTTGCCGGACAGGTTGGCGGCGATCTCTCGGCGGTAAATGCGATCGGAATCGCCGTACACAATATCGTGAAGGGACTTCATCACATGCGTGCGTTGTACGCAGATACGAGTACCAGGACGGCGCTCTCCCCTGACGCGGCTGCGAAGCAGTGCTTACGCGCGCCAGTCAGCATCTATCGCCAGTCAACAGCCGATGGAACCGTGCTGGGAATCGCTTTCAAAAAGCACTCTCTCTTCGTGCTAAACATCGGTGTTGCGAGTCAAATCGATGATGGCCATTCGCTTGTGTTTATGGAGAATAGCTGGAGCAGATGCCCCGCCGCTTTGTGGGTGCCTGCGATGCTTGAAGGGGTGTGGAGACGAGCATCGGAGAAATAACGGGTATCAAGTTTCCTTTTCACTATCTCGGCGATCGCCTGCAAACTCATAGCTCTGAATCTGGTGCTCAATGGCAGCCTCTTGTGTCAATTGCAAGTGATCGTCACTCAATAAATTACCAGCTTCGCCGAGACGCTCTGCCCGATTTCTGCCCAACTTCTATTCATCGGGAACTAATTTTCACTGGGACTATCGAGACCGGGGGACCTTCGGCAGCAGACGGAACTTCGAGGCGGCAGTACGTGGAAGCGGCGATCCGCGATCACAGAGTCATCGAGCCACATCAAAGGCTTCCATTTAATGGAAGCCTATTTTTGTAAGAAACTGATTTCAAATGTATTAGTGAATCAGTAATCCCGCTGGGAGGGCTGACGGCCGAAGTATCCGGCCAAGAGGACATGTCTTTTCCGATTTGCCAATTTTTCAATGACTTGCCGAGATTATGGTTTTTAGGTGTGTCGCAAAAGGTGTACCTGCTCGCAAGGCCATTCCCTTGGTGCAACGGCGTTGCCTCTAAGTCCGATGAACCGAATTGCGCGGGCATCAACACGAAATAGCAGAAATCAGAAACGGTCACGGATGCAACCAAGGCATGCAATTCGCAACAATCCAAGCCCTCGCGCGCTATTCGGGCGCCACAAGAAGCTTGCGAGCGAAGTCCTGCTTTGAAGACGCCAATACCATAGTCTAATTGTCCGAATCCGCTTGTCGTGTTCTGATTGCGGCCGTCGCATCTGAGCCGATCGGAAATCCGAGCAATAATCCAAAAAAGGAGCACACCATGGCGCAAACGACTGCTACACCACCAACCAACCAGCAAGTAGTGGACAGAAATGCAATTCGTGCGTTCGCCAAGGTGAATTTTCCAGAAGCGGATCTCAGCGAATTGTGCACCCGCATTAAAGCAATGAGATGGCCCGAGAAGGAAACTGTCACAGATGCAACCCAAGGCGTGCAGCTTGCAACCACGAAAGCGCTCGCGCACTATTGGGCGACGGAATACGATTGGCGCAAGTGCGAAGCGAAGCTTAATGCTTTGCCGCAATTCATCACGGAGATCGATGGGCTCGACATCCATTTCATTCACGTTCGCTCGAAACATGAAAACGCGTTGCCGCTCATCGTCACCCACGGCTGGCCCGGCTCGGTCGTCGAGCAATTAAAGATCATCGATCCACTCACGAATCCCACGGCTCATGGCGGAAGCGCGTCAGACGCATTCGATGTAGTGATTCCATCGATGCCCGGCTACGGATTTTCGGGCAAGCCGACCGCACCGGGCTGGAACCCCGAGCACATCGCGCGCGCATGGGTCACGTTGATGAAGCGCCTGGGGTACACGGAATTCGTGGCGCAAGGCGGAGACTGGGGCGCGATCATCGCTGACATGATGGGAGTGCAGGCGGCTCCGGAGTTGCTGGGCATTCACACCAATATG
>JASHQK010000400.1 GCA_030039195.1 Candidatus Sulfotelmatobacter sp. | reverse complement strand
GTAGGGCACGCCGTGTACCATTTCGGGCCAATCGTTAAGCGGTTGTGTTTGCAATCAGTTAAAGCGATGGCCTTTGGGGAACATCAGATCAGGCGACGCACATCGCGACTTTATCCCCAACCTTCTGGGCCATTTCGCGCTCCATTGGCGGTGCGGATTGGTTTGGGTTCTTGAAGTTTGGGAGGAATCTCAGCTAGCGCGATCCGGATTGATCGAGACAAGTAATAGAGCCTTCGGCCATGGCATAGTCGCAGCGCCAGCGGAAGCCATTCGCGTCGTGCTGTCCATGTCCCCACACTCTTAGCCGCAGAGTAGTTCCCTCCATGCGCGAGGCTTCGATGAAGACGTGGTCGTTTTGGCGAAGGGTTGGCCGGAGTTCGGCTGGAACGAGCCTGATCAGCGTGGGCTTGTCGACCACCACGACATCATCGGGATGGGCCGTGGGAAAGACCAGGGCGCGAGAGGATTTCTTGCCGAAGTATTCCGTCATCAGCAGGAAATCATCCCCCGACCAGGCCACGGCTGTAACGTCGAAATAGTCGCAGAGTTTGCGCGAGCGTCGGGTGGATGTGTCCTCAAGCCAGAGGGAGTGGAAGATGCCAACGAACTCGGAAGCGGGCTTGTCGCGCTCCACGTTCCGAACTACAAAACGACCGCTGGGCGAGGCGAGTTCGCCGCTTTTAGGGAAAAGAACAAATTGAGCCACCGCGTTCTCGGCCCAAAAGATCGCGAGAGCGAGGAGCAGACAAATCCGCCAACGGCGCATGGGCGGCACCTTCCACGCTTATCTGAGCGCGTTTCGAGGAAACGGAAAGTGATCCGCCGCACAGCGCGCATAACCTGAGTTTTCGCCGGTTGGTTACCGACGTTTCCTCCCAGGGCAAGGAAATTGCTCAGCCTTGTCTTTTGAGATGACGACGTTGTCTATCTCGATGTGGACCCTTGCTTATTGCTGGTCCCGCATGGCGGCGGGATCCAGGTGCCGTTCGATCATGGCGTTGGCTTGGGCTTCGGCCAGCATTTCGTCGCGCTCCCATTCCGGACGCATGACCATCGCCTTGATGCGGAAATGCGCCTCTTTGGGCGCGTCGTCGACGCGGATCAGCATTTCATTTTTTTGGAAGCGGAATCGGGTGACCTCGGCCAGCGGGATCAGTTGATCGGAACTCTTGCCGCTGATCACGTAAACCACTTTCTCGGTCACCAGAACATATTCGGGGCACTGCAGACCGGTATCTACTTTCGGACCTCCCGACATGGTCGCCATGAATCCGTGCCCCGCTTCCATGCAGTCGGTCATGCGCATGCGCACGATCGTTCCTTCCTGATGAGTCCGGGTTTGCGCAAGAACAGACAACGGGCAAATGACTAAAACAATGCACAACACAGTTCGCTTCATAATCCCCCAAGTTACCGAATTTCGTTTGGATAGTAATATCCGCTTCGGCTGCGGAATTCGAGGTTCAGGTTGTGAGTGGGAACGATCCGGAGGCTATGGAATCCGGGTTTGTGACTGGGAAGCCGGTAATCCACTTCATAGGTCGCACGGAAACCATCGAGGATCAGATTCAAGACATGCGCCACTTTGAAGGGTGCGGGAAAATAGCGGCCTCCGGTGGCCATGGCAAGGCGAAAGAGAAACGGCGCTCCCGGTGACGGTGCGGGATGAAGATCGACCGCATAGATTTCGACGCCATTTCTGAGTGAACTCTCGATCGCGCCGCCCAGCGTGTTTTCGCTGATGGTGTCGATTCCGTCGGAGAAAATGATGAGCGCCTTCCCGGTTTTGGCGTCGCCATGCTGCGCAAGAAAATCAGTCGCGAAAACGATGCTGTCGAAGAGCGGCGTGAGTTGTGCTGCACGCGAAGCCGGCAATCGATCGGCGGCATGCGAGCTGCGGCAGTCGCTGGCGCAGACCAGCGCAGGATGGGCATCGTGAAAACCGAAGAGCGAAAGATTTTCTTCCGGAACTCCGCCGGTCTGAGAAATGAGATCGACAATGTTCGCGACTTCCTGGCGAAATTGCGGAGTGACCGATTCGCTGTTGTCGGCCAGAATGGCGATTTCGAGCTTGGTCCAGTCGCAGCGGGTAAAGCTTTGAAACTGGCGGACAATGATATCCCGGTCAACTACAACGAAGTCACTGGCTTGCAAGGTGGCGACGCCATGATCGTTCTGATCGGTGGCGGCAAAGGTTAGCCGAACCTCATCCGTGTGCGCGCGGAAGGTGAAGGCGGGCTGATCGGCATCCACGCCCGGGGAAATTCCCGCACCTAGCAGAAGGACTGATACCAGCGGCCACGCGCCCCGGCAAGATACAGTTCTGGCCATACCGGTTAGATCGGCCTTCTATAGCGAACTTTAGGGCGGTCGCGATTACGCTGGTCATTGCATCCTGCTTAGGTTTGCCTCAGATGGCGGGAAGGTTGCGCAGAATGCGGTAGTGGCTGAGATCTGACTTATTTACTGAACTCGATTATTCGATGGACTAATTATGTGATGCTTGCCTCGGTGTATGTGCCGTAGACCTGCCGCAGCGCGTCGCAGATTTCGCCCACGGTCGCATAGGCGCGCACGGCATCGACGATAAAGGGCATGGTGTTCGCCAACGACACGTTGCCATTCGATCCTGACCTGGGTTCGCCGGCGGCCGCTTTTTTCAGCGCGTC
>JASHQK010000399.1 GCA_030039195.1 Candidatus Sulfotelmatobacter sp. | reverse complement strand
TGAGACGCGACACCGCGTTTTCGATGGGAGGAATTTTGCCGAGCGATGCCGCCAATGCCAGCACGTCTCGCGGATTTGCGGTTTCGAGCGTCACCCGGCTCAACAGGCGTTCGAGATCGAGAACGCCGTCGAGCGCTCGCCGCAGTTCTTCGCGAGCCACGATGTCCTTTACTCCGGCTTCGACCGCATCGAGCCGCGCATTGATCTCGTCGAGATCGAGCGACGGCCGCAGCATCCAGGCGCGAAGCAGGCGCTTGCCCATGGGCGTCAGCGCGTCATCGATCGAACGAAGCAGCGTGACTCCGGCATCGGCGCCCGCGAAGAGCGGTTCAATTAATTCCAGATTGCGCACGGTGACGGCATCGAGCACCAGGCAGTTCTGCCGTTCGTACCATCCGATGCGGTCGACATGATCGAGCGAACCGCGCTGCGTGGATCGAACGTAGTGCAAGATCGCGCCCGCGGCAGAAGCCGCAGCCGGCCGGCCGGCAAGTCCGAAGCCTTCGAGGGAGAGCACACCGAAATGATTTTCAAGCAGTGGGATCGCGTGATCGGGCGCGAAGACCCAATCATCCAGCGGCGTTTCCGCACACTGCGAGGACCCACGCGCGGCCAACTGGACCGGCTTGCTGCGAACAAAGGCGAACTTCCTGTCTTCCCGAGCGACATCCAGCGGGCTGGGCTTAGCAGTTTTCCCTGCATCAAACAGCGGCGCCGCCGATGCATAGAGCAATTCTTTCGGGCGGAGTTGTTCGAGTTCTTCCTGCACGCGGCGCAACGCGAACTCGCCCGCGAATTCCGTCGCGCGAAACTCTCCCGTGGACAAGTCTAAAGCGGCGAATCCGACTCGATCGCCGACCTGCGCCAAGGCCGCTAGAAAATTGTTCTCATCCGATCCCAGAGAGGAATCGGCCGCGGTTCCCGGCGTGACCACCCGCGTGACTTCGCGGCGGACTATCTTTTTTGCCACCCGAGGGTCTTCCATCTGCTCGCAGATCGCAACCCTGAACCCCCGCCGGATTAGCTTTGCGATATAGCCTTCAGCAGCGTGATAAGGCACGCCGCACATGGGTACCGCGATCCCTTTTTCCTTATTGCGCGAAGTAAGTGTAATTTGCAGCTCCTTCGAGGCGACCAGGGCATCGTCGAAAAACAGCTCGTAGAAATCTCCCAGGCGAAAGAACAGCAAGGCATTGGGATGGTCTTTTTTGACGGCAGCGTACTGCCGCATGAGCGGGGTGGACGGCTCGGTCATCGGGCGGACTTCGGCGGATTATAGCAAACCGCGGCATGTGCCTTCTCGCGCTCGAGGTGCGTGCGCGAGCGGCGCTCAATGCGAGGCAGTTGACTTCAATTCCATCGCGGTGTTCTCCTTTCGGCTATGGAGCTCCGCAAAGATCCCATCACGCGCTCATGGGTGATGACCGGGGACGATTCTCCCGAGAGCAGCGGACAAACCTCGGCCGCGTGCCCGTTCTGCGCAGATTCGGCCCATGTGATCGCGGTCGCGCCCAATACGCCCGGCGCGCCGTGGTCGGCGCGTGCGGTGGTGCATCCAACACCTTTGTATCGCATAGAGGGCGATCCCGGCCGGCGCGGCGACGGCATTTACGATCGCATGCACTCGGTAGGGGCACACGAAGTGTTGGTGGAGAACCCGCACCACGATCGCCATTTGTGGAATGCCAGCGACGAAGAGATCGGTCATTTCCTGCGCCTGGCGGCGGAACGCATTTTGGATTTGAAGCGCGATCCGCGGATCAAGTACATCAGTCTGTTCAAGGATTACGGCAAGAATGCCGGGCAGGAATTCGGCCATCCCACATCGCAGCTCACTGCCACGATGTTCGTGCCCCGCCGCGTGCTCTACGAGTTGCGCGCCGGCCGCGAGTATTTCCTGAGCAAGGAACGGTGCGTGTTTTGCGACATCATTCAGCAGGAAGAACGGCAGGCCTTACGCGTAATCGAAGCGCGGGGAGACTATATTGCCATCGGGCCCTACGCGCCGCGCGTGCCGTACGAAACCTGGATTCTGCCGCGCTACCACGAGTCGTCGTTTGAACGCGCCCGGCAGAATCGGACGGGATTATATTTGAACCTTGGCGCCCTTCTGCGGCGGACGCTGCAACGGGTCCGCTCCATCACCGAAGATTTTCATCTCGTGCTGCATACCTCGCCCAGCAGCCTGCATCCTTCGAAGAGTCTGGGCTATTGGAAGACGATTGACGACGATTATCACTGGCACATCGAGATCCTGCCTGTGGTCGGCTCGAAGGCGAAGTCGTACACGTTTAAAGAGGTGTACTACTCGCCGGTGACCTCCGAGACAGCGGTGAAACATTTGCGCGAGGCGAGAATTGAAGGCTGAACCTGCCGGGCGGCTACGTGGCACCTGCCCGGCTCGACCGCGCGCAGGCGACGTTATTGCGCACGAACTGCAGCGCCGCCTTCGACTCCAGCGGCTGGGAGAAGAAGTAACCCTGCCCGAATTCGCATCCCAGTTGGCTGAGACGTTCCAGTTGCTTGGCGGTCTCGATTCCCTCGGCGACCACTCTAAGATCCAGCTTGTGCGCCAGATTGATGATTACCTCCACCATGTCGGCGGCAGTGCAGTCAGACTGCATTTCGCGAATGAGCGAGCGGTCAATCTTTAATGCATCCACGGGAAACTGGCGCAATCCGCAGAGCGATGACGTGCCGATTCCGAAATCATCGAGGATCACTCCGATTCCCATGTGCTTGAGGTGAGAGAGCACGGTGACTGTAAGTTTCGGATCGGCGGCGGCGACGGTTTCAGTGATTTCCAGATGCAGCCGCGCCGGGTCAACGCCGGTCTCGCGCAAAGCATCCTGAATATCGTTGACCAGATTTCCGTCAGCCAGCTGACGCGCGGAAACATTCACCGTGATGTTCAGCGGTTCTCCCGCGTAGACGTTCACTTGCCATTCGCGCAACTGCCGGCAGGCTTGCAGCATGAGCCAGTGTGCAATCGAAACCAGCAGACCGGTATCTTCGGCAGCTTCCAGGAAGCGATAGGGCGAGATCAGGCCCTGCGTAGGATGCTGCCAGCGCAGCAGCGCTTCGAAGCTCACGACCCGCTGGGAGGCAAGTTCCAGTACCGGCTGGTAGAAAATAACGAACTGATGCTTCGCCATGGCGTTCAGCAGATCGGATTCCAGCCGCAGGCGTCCCTCCGCGCGCGTGTGCATGGCTTGGTCGAAGACTTCGCAGCGCGAACCTCCAAGAGCTTTGGCGCGGCGCATCGCGGTGTCGGCATCTTTCAGCGCGTGTTCCGAGCGTTCGTGGCTGGCCGCGCTGAGGGCAATGCCGATACTGACCGAGGGCCGGACCTCGCGTGAGTCGACGAAGCAGGGCTCGGCGACGGCTGCCTGCACCCGCCTGGCCACGCGCAGCGCGTCGCTCGGATCACTGAAGCCGTCGAGCAGAATGGCGAATTCATCTCCGCCGAGCCGTGAGAGTATGCGCTCGCTCGATCGGTCTTCTCCATCGCTTCGGACGGGGGTGTCTTGCGCGCGCATACAGGCTGCCATGCGCCGGGCGATTTCCTGCAGGATCAGATCTCCGGTGCCCGTTCCCATGCTCTGGTTGAAGAACTTGAAATGATCGACATTCGACAGCAGCAGAGCGTAGGGGCGATTTTCCTGGCGTGATCGCGCAAACAGCTGCTGCAACCGATCGAGAAACAGGCGGCGATTGGGCAATCCGGTCAGCGCATCGTGAAAAAGATTGTGTTCGAGTTGTTGTTCGGCCCGCTTGCGCTCGGTGATGTCGCGGTTCACGATTACGAGTTTGTCGACGTCTCCGTGCGCGTCCCGCACCGTGCTGGCAATCGATTCCAGAATGCGCCAGCTTCCGTCCTTGTGCTTGATGCGATATTCCAGCCGCTTACCGATGCCCGTCACGCGAGCTTCCCGCGCCGCTTCCAGCACTCGGAGGCGATCCTCCGGATGAATCTGCTCGAACGCGGAAGTTTCCCCCAGTTCGGCTGCGGAATAACCCAGAACTTTTTTATAGGCCGGACTGTTGTACAGCCTTCGCCCTTTCACGTCGACCAGCGCGATCATGTCGGCGGCGTTTTCCGTGACGATTTGAAACAATTCCTCGCGATTTTGGGCGTTCCGGCGTACCTGATGAATGCGGAACTGCTGATACAAGATCACGATGATCAGCGCCGAGACGGCGGTCCAGGCCCAAGGCACGAACATACGTATTCCTCTGGGATGGATATCGGCGGAAACGCGGTAAAAGTTCAGTGGAAGCCGAGCAGGCGGCGGTCCAACTATGAGTCAGATTGTGAATGGCCCGCGCCTGGGCGCTTTATGTCATTGACTGGCGAGCGCCGCTGCGGGTACTCGAATCGTAACCGCGTCCGGCTGGGTCCATACCGCTTTGCCGCTCGAGAGATCGAGCCGGTTCATCGTGATGTTCAACTGATCCTGGGCGACCTCGACCAGCAAATAGTGGTAGTTGATTTCCTTGCTCTGGAAGGGGTCGTCGGGAGCGCGCTCGATGGGATACGCGTGAGCTCCGCCTCCGCCGGTCACGAAGTACGTGACGCCGCCGTGCTCGTGGCGCTCATAGTTGTGCACGTGTCCGGCGAACACGACGATGCGAAAGTGGGCATGAGCCTGCAGCTCCTCCAGCATCTTCGCCAAATCGTGCTCCGGCGATCGAGACGAATGCCCTCCGCCGAACATCTTCGCATTAGACGAACTTGTGTAGGGCGGATGGTGCAGCATGACGAAAACGAAATCAACGTCCGACGGAACATGATCGAGCCTGCCGGCCAGCCACTGCCCTTGTGGACCCGAGGCTTCCTCTTGCGAGCTGTCGAGAACGAGCAGGAGAGCATTCGCGGCTCGCAGTGAGTAATACCGGCTGTGATTCAGATCGGGGAAGCGCTGAAAATAATTTGCCAGAGCGGTCGCTTCTTTTCCGTGCAGATCGTGATTTCCTAGCGCGGGATAGACTGGGATCTTTTTCTCCCGCCAGATGCTGGTCTCATCGTCCCAGACCTTCCAATCGTTGACGTCATACCCGTTGTAAACGAGGTCGCCGGTAAAGCAGATAAGTGCCGGATCCACCGCCGCGATGGCCTGTACGAGCGCAACCCGCACGGCCGGATTCGCTGGTTCGGTATCCTTCGGATCGTGAAAGCGCGTATCTCCATAGGCAACGAAACGAAATGGGGTCTTTAAGTCGAGGTGCAGATCTGTTGTCGTTGTCTGGGCAATCGATTTTTTCGTGCAGCCCGACAGCGAGGCCAGGCAGGCCGCAACGAAAAGCAACACTACGAACCGGTATCGAACGTTGCAGTTCTTATTCATAAGATGTTTCTGTCTAGACGCGTTCCATTTTGCCATGTTCGCGGCTTATGCGCTTCTCGCATTTCTTCTGTCATAAGATACTCGGTGAGGAACAGCTCCATGCAGATGCACGGCAACACAATTTTCATTACCGGCGGAACGTCGGGAATCGGGCGCGGTCTGGCGGAAGCCTTTCACCAACGAGGCAATCAAGTGATCATCGCCGGACGGCGCAAAGATCGTCTCGAAGAAATTTGCGGGCAATGTTCGGGCATGGCTTGCTTCGAACTCGACGTCACGAACCCGAAGGCGATCCACGAGGTTGCGAAAGAAGTGATCGCGAAATTTCCCCGGCTGAGTTGTGTCGTCAACAATGCGGGAGTTCAAATGCGGGTCCAGTTCGACCCGGACCAGCGACTCGACGAAGACAAACTGCAAGCTGAAATCGGCACCAACCTGCTCGGCCCGATTCGCGTAGCTGCGGCGTTTCTGCCGCATCTGGCAAAGCACGCTGCCGCGTCGCAGCCTCCCGCCGTGCTGATTAATGTTTCCTCCGGATTGGCCTTCGTGCCTATGGCGCGATATGCGGTTTATTGTGCGACCAAGGCCGCTATTCACTCATGGACGCTTTCTCTGCGCCAGCAACTGCGAAGTTCTGGGATTCACGTCCTCGAGTTGATTCCGCCCTACGTTGCTACCGAACTCGGCGGTCCCGGCAAGCCGGCCGTGGCCACGTCCTCTGGCCGCGGACCGATGCCGCTCGAGGCCTTCATCACCGAAGCCATGAGGGAATTCGAAACTGGAGTCGAAGAAATCGCGGTCGCGGATGCCAAGCGCCTGGTCGCGGCTACTTCACCGGAAACGGTCAAGAGAGCCTTCGCGGCCATTAACGGATGACGAGAGGCAATCATTCTCCGCGAAGCGATTCAACCGCCCGGCCGAGCACGCTACAATCCTTCCTCGTGCATTGACACGCGCCCGCGTTTCCACTGAGAATGCCGTTTCTATCCGGAGAACTTCATGCGCGTACTTCTAGTTCTTCTCCTCGTAATCTTTGCCGGCGCTCTCGCTTTTCCGCAGGATCGAACCAATGCCCGGTCCATGGTGATTTCGCCCTATGGAATTGTCGCCACCAGCCAGGTTCTGGCTTCGCAGGCTGGAGCCGAAATTCTGTCTCACGGCGGATCGGCGGTCGATGCCGCCATCGCGGCCAACGCCACGCTCGGCGTGATGGAACCGGACATGAATGGCATGGGCGGAGATCTTTTCGCCATCGTCTGGGAAGCGAAGACCGGCAAACTCTACGGGCTCAATGCCAGCGGCTGGGCGCCAAAAGCTCTCACCATCGATTACCTGAAATCGAAGGGCCTCACAGAAATGCCCGGGAGCGGTATTGACACCGTGACCGTTTCCGGTGCTGTCGCAGGATGGCACCAGTTGCACCAGCGTTTTGGCCGCACCGCTTGGAAAGACCTTTTCACGCCGGCAATTTTCTACGCCCAACACGGCTTTGCCGTCCAGGAACTGATCGGTATGGACTGGCGCGAGAGCGCAGCCAAACTGAGAAAAGATCCGGAGAGCCGCCGCGTTTTTCTGATTGACGATGAAGCTCCTCGCATGGGCGAGATCTTCAAGAATCCCGACGTCGCGAAAGCTTTGGAAATCGTCGCCGCGGGTGGTCCACAGGCCTATTACAAAGGCGAGATCGCGAAGGCAATTCTTTCCACCTCGCGCGAGCTGGGTGGAACCATGACCGCCGAAGACCTCGCCGATTTCTCGGCGGAATGGGTCGAACCCATTTCGACCACGTACCGCGGATGGAAGGTCTATGAATTGCCGCCGAACGGACAAGGCATGGCAGCTCTCGAGATGTTGAACATCATGGAACAATTTTCACCAGCCAAGCGCGGTCCGCTCAGCGTGGAAGAATTGCACAAGCGAATCGAAGCCATGAAACTGGCGTACGCCGATCTGGCGCGCTACAACGCCGATCCGCGATTTGCGAAAGTTCCGGTTGGCGGGCTTTTGTCCAAAGATTACGCGAAACAGCGCGCCCAGTTGATCGATCCGCAGAAGGCGAATTGCGATACGCAAGCCGGCATTCCGCCTTCGAGCGACACGACCTATTTGACGGCGGTCGATCGGGAAGGGAATATCGTCTCGCTGATCCAGAGCAACTATTCGAGTTTCGGATCGGGCATCACCGTTCGCGGCATGGGTTTTGCTCTGCAGAATCGCGGGGCCCTGTTCATGCTCGATCCCGGCAAGCCGGACGCACTCGCTGGCCGCAAGCGCCCGTTCCACACGATCATCCCCGCGTTCATGGAGAAGGGCGATGATCACATCGGATTTGGCATCATGGGCGGCGCCAACCAACCCCTCGCGCATGCGCAGTTCGTCTCCAATGTTGTCGATTACGGAATGAACCTGCAGGCCGCCATGGAGTTTCCGCGTTTTACCGTGCGCAGCAATTTCAACATCGGCTGCAAGATTCTGATCGAAGATCGAGTGCCTGCCGACGTTCGCCAGCAACTCACCAGCATGGGCCATCAACTCGAAGTGCGCGGAGATTTTTCCCTGTTCATGGGGCGCGGGCAGGCCATTGATCACAACACGAAAAACGGATTGAATTTTGCCGCTTCCGACGCTCGTACCGACGGCTCCGCCGAACCTGAACTTCCGCCGAAGCTCCGCCAGAGTCTCGATTCGGTCAGCAAACAACCGTAACACCGCGTGGCAGAATGGATGCGTATCAGGGCACGGATTTATGAAGGTGTTACGAAACTCGCCGCGCAGCGTGCAGAGTGGGATAAATCATGCACCAGCCGCGGAGCGGCGGCAAATGAAAGCCCGGCACGATAGTGCCGGGGAAGCCAGAAAAATGGAATGGACCGAGTCCGCATCAGCGGACGGCACGCGTTTCGTAACAGCCTTATTTATGCATGCCGTAGAAGACGCAGGCTCAACGCGCCTTCAGGCGCTGGTTTTAAGCTTGCCGCCCGGGCTGCCAGCGCTTCGTACAACTTTGACGGCGAATCGAGCGTCCATTCTAGTAGTGCATAAGAGTCTGGCCATGCGCGCGAATCGCTCGTAAAATTGATCCAGCCCTTATTGGCTTCTGCACGCGGAATTGATGTCGATTAAATACTGTTGTAGGAGGGAGTAGTGCGTTCCAGCGGATGTGCTTCGCTTCTGCATCGTTTCACAATCTTATTTTCCGTTCTGCTTCTCGCAATCCTGCTGTTTTTCGTGGGCAGTGCTGCCGCTGATGGCGCTGCCTTCGATCTCATTGGTCCCAAGGTCGATGTCCGCGTGCAGAGAGCTGGGGCGACGCTGCCTATCGCGGAAGTCCCCAATCTGGAAGTTGGGGATCGGTTGTGGATTCATCCCGACTTGCCCGACAGCCAGTCCGTACGCTATCTGATGATTGTCGTTTTCCTTCGCGGTGTCACCAACCCTCCGCCGGATTCTTGGTTTACGCGCGTCGAAACTTGGAGCCGTGCAGTTCACGACGAAGGTGTTTACGTCGTGGTTCCAGAGGAAGCCGAAGAGGCCCTTGTGTTCCTCGCGCCCGATACGGGCGGCGCGTTCAGCACGGTCCGAACTGCCGTTCGCGGGAAACCGGGTGCGTTTGTGCGCGCGGCACAAGACCTGGAGCAAGCCAGCCTCGATCGCCAACGGCTGGAAAAATATCTCGATGCGGTGCGCGAAGTTTCCGCCGACGATCCCGAGCAACTGAAGGTCGACAGCACCATGCTGGCCCGCAGTCTGAATATCCGGCTCGATCAGCAGTGTTTCGATAAACCCACGGCACAGCAGGCGCCGTGCCTGGTGCAGAACACCGATCAGCTTGTACTCGACGATGCGCACAGCCAGACCATGGTTTCTACGCTCACCTCCGGAACACCCAGCGATCTGCTCGCGCAAATCAGTTCCACGCCGACCGCACGTGGAGGTTATTACAGTCCATATGTCGGAGCGGTTGTGGATGTCGTCCGTATGCTCGGCACCGCGCACACGGCGCAATTCCAGTACATTCCGGCTTTGGCTCTACCCAAACAGGACGAACTGAATCTCCGCCTCAACAATCCACCGTCGTTTCGCAATCCGAAATCCGTGATTGTGATTGGCCTGCCTCCGGTCCGTCCGTTTCCTGTTCCACCGTTGCGCGCCGTCGATCCCACGCAAGTATTTTGCGCCGGCAAGCCGTCACTGTTGCTGCCCACCGATGGGGCTCCGCTCACTTTTGCCACTGAACTCGCGCACAATTTCGTTCTGCGTGTAGAAACGAAATCCGGCGCAGCGATCAACCTGCCCGCCAAGCCGGATGCCGTCCGGGGAGGGTTTATCGTCTCTACGAAGGCCCTGGATTCGGTGCAGTTGAACGATGAAGTGACCGGTGTGCTGCGCGGCGACTGGGGATACGAGCCATTCGAGGGCCCGCACTTCCGCTTGCGCGCTTCGAGAGGCGGCCAGTGGATCGTCGCCTCCAAGGATGCCAGTGCCCTCATCGTAGGCCGCGAAGATACCTTGCACGTGCAGTCTTCCGACGCCTGCTGTGTCAGCGAGGTCAGCCTGAGAAACGAAGAGGGCAAGGCGATCAAAACCGAATGGAAAGCGTCCAGGGCCGATGAACTGGAGGTGAAGGTTCCGTTGCAGAACGCGGAAGCGGGATCCCTCACCATGCTCATCCACAAGTTCGGGGTTCGTGAGCCCGATGAAATTCCGCTCCACACGTATGCCGAAGCCGGCCGCCTCGACAGCTTTGGTATGCACGCGGGTGATGCGGATGGCGTACTGAAGGGCACGCGCCTCGATCAGGTCAAAACGCTGCAACTCAATGGCATCGTCTTCGACCCGGATTCGCTCACGCGCGCCAACCAGCGGGACGAGCTCAAGCTGGTGATGCATGACACCGCCAATGTCGCGAAGTTGCACACCGGCGATGAGTTGCTTGCCAGTGTTACGTTGAAAGACGGACGGGTGCTTGATCTCAAGACGCAGATCGAAGCTCCGCGGCCGAAAGTCGCCATCTTGACCAGGAGCATTCAACTGGATCAGTCGGCGCCGCCTCCGGTGGTTCGTCTGGGAAGCCCAGAAGAACTTCCGCAAGACGGACGCCTCAACTTTTTCCTGAAGGCGCAAGTGCCGGAAACGTTTCTTCCCAGCGAGAAGATTGAAGTCGCCACGGCTGACGAATCCTTTCGCGTGCTGCTCACCTTTGCCGACGGCAATCTCACTTTGCAGGATTCGAAAACCGTGTTTGCCGTTCTCGATCCTATGAAACTGCTCGGGCCCTCCGCGTTTGGGCCGTTGAAATTCCGCGCGGTTACGGCTGATGGTTTGGAAGGCGACTGGCAGCCGCTGGTCAATCTGGTGCGCATTCCCACGCTCCGGGGATACCGATGTGTTACCGAGCCTGAGAAGCAATGTCTGCTCAGCGGGGACAAACTCTTTCTGCTCGATTCCGTAAGCGCCGATCCAGATTTCAGCAACTCCGTCACGGTGCCCGAGGGCTTCGTGGATGACGGCCTTCCGATTCCCGCGCCGAAATCCAAGACGCTCTACATCAAACTCCGCGATGATCCCGCCACGGTCGATGTTGCGGTTCTCCCGACTCTTACGGCGAATCCCTGAAGCCCTTGTCTTTCCCGGCGGCGGTTTGCAAGAGCCGAGTTGCCGCCGGAATTGGGTCCGGCTGACGCTTGATTGCGAAACTGGCTTTCGCTTTCTTTCGAATACTTTTCAATCGCAACCCCTTGTAATAGACTACATAGGCTCACGGAGGAAATTGCGTGGCCGACCCGTTGCGCAACATTCTCGATTTGCCGGAACAGGAAAAGCGCGAGCGTGGTCTCGAGCACACGCCCCGGGAGATCTCCCAGCAGCGACAAACCTGGATCAACACCTACCGGTACTGCCGTGAGCGCCTTGCGGATGTAAACCGGATACTGCGCGACGCGGGAAGCGACCACGGCTCCGGCTCGCCAGCAGTCTACCTGGTTGGGGCGGGCACGTCCGATTACGCAGGCAGAGCGCTCGTCCCCCTATTGCGCCACCGCTGGCAATGCGACGCCTGCGCGATTCCCAGCACCACCCTGCTGACCGATTTCGAAGACTTTCACCGGACGGGCAGGGAATATCTCTGGATTTCGTTTTCCCGCTCCGGCGACAGTCCCGAGGGCGTGGCGCTATTGCAGCGGGCGCTCGATCGTCATCGCAATATCCGGCACCTGGTCATCACCTGCAATCCGCAGGGACAAATGGCGCAAATCTGCTCGCGACATCCCGGGCAGTCACTCGCGATCGTGCTCGACGACGCCGTCAACGACCGCGGATTGGCCATGACGAGTTCGTTCACCAATATGCTGCTGGCGGGCCAGTGCATCGCGCAGCGTGAAGAGATCGAAGTCTTCGGCGATACCGTCGCGCAGATGGCAGAGACCGGCGCGCAATTTCTGCCCGCGGCGGCCGAGGTTGCCGCTGCGATCACGACTCTGGGCTGCAGCCGTGCCTGCTTTGTCGGATCCGGAACGCTCCGCGCAGTGGCCGACGAGTGCGCTCTCAAGGCCGTCGAATTGACTGCGGGCAAGGTGACCACGCTGGCGGAGACGCCGCTCGGACTGCGCCATGGTCCGATGTCGAGCGTCGACAGCAATACGCTATTTGTCGCGTTCCTGTCGAGCGAAGCGCGGCGGCGCGGTTACGAACTCGATCTGCTGGGTGAGATCGACCGCAAGCGCCTGGGACGAGTGCGGGCCGCGGTCACGGTGCAGGGCATCGATGATGTGTCATCTCTGACGGATTACTGTTTGTCGCTCGATTGTCCGAGAGATTTCCCCGACCAATATCGGCCCGTGCTCGATGTTCTGTTCGGGCAATTGATTGGGCTCTTCGCCTCGATGCGCTGCGGCCTGAAACCGGACCAGCCGAGTCCGACGGGCGCGATCACCCGCGTGGTGCAACCCATCAAGCTGTATTCGTAAACCTTCATGTGGGGACAGCCGCCCTCGGCTGTCCGGCGGAGCAAGCTCCGCGAGTGGTCTCCCCTGAGAATCCCACTTCTGGCAAAAAAGGCCAGAAGCGGGGCATCCGCTTTGACTCCGTGACTCCGTGGCGAGAAATCAGTCAGCGAGCGGCTGCGTGTGGCTCGTAGGGGCAAAAGGGATCGGTGCCGAGGGCATCACCGGTGTAGGCGAAGGCACGGGCGCGCGAACCTCCGCAGATGTGGCTGTACTCACAGGCGCCGCACTTGCCATGGAAAGTATCGGGCGAGTGCAGACTGCGGAAGATCTCGGAGCTGCGATACACATCCACCAGCGACTCGACGCGAACGTTACCGCAGCGCAGCGGCAGAAATCCCGAGGGATAGATCTCGCCGAGATTTGAAACGAAAACGATGCCGTGTCCGTCGCGAATCTGAAATCCCTTGTACACCGAAGTTGATTTCATCTCGCCATGAGCCATTCCCGATGAGCGCATCATCTCGACTGCGATGCGGCGATACGACGGAGCCTCGGTCGTCTTGATCATGAATGGAGCACGTGGCGAGAGTTCGAAGACCCAGCGCATGATCTTCTCGCCTTCTTCCGGCGAAACTTCATTCAGGGCTTTGCCGCGGCCGACCGAAATCAGCAT
>JASHQK010000034.1 GCA_030039195.1 Candidatus Sulfotelmatobacter sp. | reverse complement strand
TTCACCATGGCCAAAGTCATCGAGGCAGTGAACCGCCCCACGCTCGTCATGGCCCACAACAAGACTCTCGCGGCTCAGCTTTATCACGAATTCAAAAGCTTCTTCCCGCACAATGCGGTCGAATATTTCGTCTCGTATTACGATTATTACCAGCCCGAAGCCTACGTTCCCGCCGCCGACCTTTATATCGAAAAAGAAGCGACCATCAACGACGAACTCGACAAGCTGCGTCTCTCGGCCACGCGATCTCTGTTTGAACGTCGCGACGCCCTGATCGTCGCCTCCGTCAGCGCGATCTACGGCCTCGGATCCCCGGAGGCCTATTACGGCATGATGCTGTTTCTTGAAAAAGGCCAGAAGGTCAAACGCGAAGACATCACGCGCAAGCTTGTCGACATCCTCTATGACCGAACTAACGGCGAGTTCCGCCGCGGCACATTTCGAGTGCGCGGCGACGTCATCGAAGTCTTCCCCACCTACGACGACATGGCCTACCGCATCGAGATGTGGGGAGATCAGGTCGAATCGCTCTCGCAAATCGATCCGCTGTTCGGGACGGTGAAGCAGAAATATGTGCGGCTGCCGATTTATCCGAAAACGCATTACGTCATGAAAGACGAAACCCGCGCGGCCGCGGTCGAGTCCATCAAGAAAGAATTGGCATGGTGGGAAGTCGAACTCGAAAAGCAAGGACGCCTGGTCGAGTCGCAGCGCATTCATCAGCGAACCATGTTCGATCTCGAAATGATCAAGGCCATGGGCTATTGCCACGGCATCGAGAATTATTCCCGCCATTTCACCGGGCGCCTGCCGGGCGAGCCCCCGCCAACGCTGCTCGATTATTTTCCGCGCGATTACGTCATGTTCATTGACGAGTCGCATCAGACCGTTCCGCAGCTGCACGGCATGTACGCCGGCGATCGCTCGCGCAAGGAAGTGCTGGTCGAATACGGATTCCGCATGCCTTCCGCGCTCGACAATCGTCCGCTTACGTTCGAGGAATTCGAGCACCGCACCAATCAGCTCATCTATGTTTCGGCCACGCCCGGGCCTTATGAGCTGACGAAGTCGGCTGGCGTTGTCATTGAGCAGATCATTCGTCCCACGGGATTGATCGATCCTCCGGTAGAAGTTCGCCCCGTCAAAGGACAGATCGACGATCTGCTGCACGAAATTCGTGATCGCGTCGCCAAAGGCGAGCGCGTGCTGGTTACCACTCTAACCAAGCGCATGGCTGAAGATTTGGCCGAGTATTACGCGGAAGTCGGCGTGAAGTGCCGCTATATGCACTCGGAGATCGAAACGCTCGAGCGCGTGAAAATTCTCCGCGACCTGCGCAAGGGCGAGTTCGATGTATTGATTGGCATCAATCTACTGCGCGAAG
Source organism: Candidatus Sulfotelmatobacter sp. (assembly GCA_030039195.1). Taxonomy (GTDB): domain Bacteria; phylum Acidobacteriota; class Terriglobia; order Terriglobales; family Acidobacteriaceae; genus Sulfotelmatobacter. Next base: position 1,197 of record JASHQK010000034.1, on the reverse strand, counting down.
GATTAGACCTGCCCGAAGTTTCTCTCGTCGCCATTCTGGATGCCGACAAAGAAGGATTTCTGCGCTCTTCCGGATCGCTGATTCAGACTATCGGCCGCTGCGCCCGCCATCTCAACGGCCGCGCCGTTCTCTACGCCGACCGCATGACCGATTCCATGAAGCGCGCCATGGACGAGACTTCCCGCCGCCGCGCCATTCAACAGGCCTACAACGAAGCGAACGGAATTACGCCGGAATCAATCGTGCGCCCTGTCGATATGGCGTTGGCCGCGATTGTGGCTGCCGATTACGCCGATGTGACCGCAAGCGAATCCGAAGGCATTCCGGAATTCAAATCGCAGGAAGAAGTGGATAAGTACGTTTGCAAACTGGAAGAGGACATGCGCGAAGCGGCCAAGAGGTTCGAATTCGAAAAAGCCGCCAAACTGCGGGATACAATCAAGGAATTAAGGACGAAGGAGTTCCTGTTCGCGTGAAATTCCCGTTTCCCGCCATCGCCGCAGCATTCCGCGAGCGCCGGACAGTTCATCCGCCGGTCCCAGACGTAACCGGAGCCGATGTAGAGAGAATCGTCCTTCGAGACTTTTCGGCCGCCCAGCTTGAAGATGTGTTGGCGATCCTGACGGAATATACCAGTCAATGGGAGAGCGGGACTTGTCGAGTTCAACTTGCAGCGCTCAAACTGGCTAACGGCAACTTGGACTCCCTGCGGACGCACATCGACGCAGCTAAGCAGGATTATCGCGACGTTCTCGTCGCTGCCGAATACCCCAATTTCTGGAAAGCGACGTCGTCTGGCGGCCTGAATCTTCGAAATCTGTCCAAGCGTGAGCGTCAACAAATCGTTGGTGCTGATTGGCAGCAGTACGAAGAATGGTTGCGCAGGGGATGAACTGCTCGCGCCTATCTTCCGTACGCGGCGCTGGCCGCCAGAGGCTTGCGGTGCATGGTGTATCCGTCGAAGACTTCGGGGCGGAAATTGAGATTAGGCGCACACAGCTTTTCGGTTTGACTCAAAAAGAGATATCCGCCCGGCTCAAGATAAAGATGCAGGCGCTCGATCAACGCGCTGCGCTGCGTGCGCGAAAGATGCGGCAGCACGTCCATGCAGAAGATGCAGTCGAATCGCCCGATGTAGACGGGCTTGGTCAGATTCATGATGTTGAAAGTGACCAGGCTGCGCAGCCGCGGCTTGAC
>JASHQK010000398.1 GCA_030039195.1 Candidatus Sulfotelmatobacter sp. | reverse complement strand
GAAGCGGACGAAATTCATGAGCCACACCGTGGTCATCACCGGAGCCTTCAGCTACACCGGCAAGTACACGACCCGTCTTTTGTGGCAACAGGGAATGAGCGTCCGCACTCTGACCGGCTATCCGCCGTCTCGAAACCGCTCCGCCAACGCTCTCGAACCCGCTGGCAATAGCCCCGTCACTGTTTTCCCGTACAACTTCGCCCATCCGGACGAGCTGCGGCGCAGTCTCCTGGGCGCGTCTACTCTCATCAACACTTACTGGGTACGTTTCCCGCGCGGCCAGGTCACGTTCGAGACAGCTGTTCACAACAGCCGCATTCTTATCCAGGCCGCACGCGAGGCCGGCCTCCAGCGCATCGTGCACGTCAGCATCGCCAAGGCTTCGCTCGATTCCCCCTTGGGCTATTACAGAGGCAAAGCGCTGGTGGAGCAGGCCGTGCGCGAGTCCGGCCTGTCCTACTGCATCGTTCGACCGACCGTCATTTTTGGCGTCGAAGACATTCTCATCAACAACATCGCCTGGTTCCTTCGCAATCTTCCCGTCTTCGGCATCCCCGGCGACGGCAAATACTCAATTCGTCCCATCTACGTAGAGGACATGGCCCGTCTGCTGGCCAATGCCGTCGAGCAGAAAGATAATTCCGAAATCAACGCGATCGGTCCTGAAACCTTCCCCTTCGAGAAACTCGTGCGCCTCATCGCGCGTGCACTCGATCGTAGAGTTCGCCTGGCCCACGTGCCCATGCCGCTGGCCTACGCTTCAACGGCTCTGATGGGATGGTTCCTGCGCGACGTTGTTCTCACCTGGGAAGAATATCGCGGACTCATGGACAACCTGCTCGCGCCCCAAGGTCCGCCCACCGGACAAAAGCAGCTCACTCAATGGCTCGCCGAAAACGCAGACCAAGTCGGCCGGCACTACGCCTCGGAAGTAGCGCGACATTATTCAAAACAAAGGAGCCAAAAATGACCAGTCTCGCACAACACGCCATCTGCGCAGCCGGGTTCGTGCACGCGGGCATCGTCGTCGCCAACATTCCTCTGCCAGGCCGGCTCCGAGTTCGCGAAAAACTCGCTGGCGTTCCTGACTTCATCCGCCAGATTTTTTATGTTCACTGGCTCTACATCGTCATCGTCGTCGGCCTGTTTGCCGCATTATGTTTTCGCTTCACCGCAGAACTGGCGGGCGCAAGCTCCCTCGGCCGTTTTCTCAGCGCTTTCATCGCCGCCTTCTGGTTGCTGCGCATCATCCTGCAGCTTTTTTATTACGACCGCGAGATACGTTACGACAACCGTTTTCTCGATTTCCTCTACCTCGTTTCGCTCGCTCTGATGGTGGTTATTTTCGGCGCATCGGCACTGTCGCCGGTGCGCTGACCTAAGGAGAGATCACATGAACGCGACACTACAACCTCCGCAACCTTCACTCGAGGAAGGCCAGCCCCTACGCGATCGAACGCTCCATCCCTCGGCCGGCCTCTACGCCCGCCGAAGCGCGCTATTTGGGACCGCTGCCTGGGCCGGACTTGCTCTGCTCGCCCGCGCCGACATGGTTCACATCGGCGCCATCGAGCTGCTGTTTCTCTTCGCTCCTCTCGTCATCGTTCCACTCGGATTGGAGTTGGCGCGCCGCGTTCGAGGCTCTCCACTTTCTCCGCAGATCGCATTTCGCCTGCCGCCACTGGCTGCAGCTTCGGCCGTCATAGCCATCTGCCTGCCTCCCGGAAAAGCTGCCGCCTCAGTTGCGATCGGCTGGCTATTTTTCTGCTCACTCCTGGGGTGGAATGGCCTTCGCGCATTGCTACGCGCAGCGCGAACGCGTACGTCTGACCTTTCTCACATCATTCTCGCCATCGCTGAACTTGATCTCGTCGTCGGCGGCGCGTGGCTCGTCGCTTCCCGCCTGAACATTCGTCCTATGGGAATCCAGGAGCCCATCGGTCTGCTTACCGCCGTGCACTTCCACTACGCCGGATTCGCCACTGCTACGATCTCCGCAGCAACCCTCTCGCTTTCTCGCAATCGTTCCCGAAACTCGCTGAAAATCGTTGCGCCTCTGGTTGCAATATTGCCATTCCTGGTCGCCGCGGGATTTGTAATCTCTCCCGCGCTCAGGATGGCCGCCGCTGTCGCCTTTTCCGCGGCCGTCGCTGCTCTCGCCATCATTCTCCGCATCTGTGCCAAGCAGGCAACGGATGCAACCGCGCGCGTCCTGCTTCAGATCGCTTCGGCAGCCGTTTTCGCCGGCATGATCCTTGCGGCAGCGTACGCAATTACCAACTTCCTCACGAGCGACGCTCTAACCATTCCCCAGATGGCTCGCACTCACGGCCTGCTCAATGCCTTCGGGTTCTGCCTTCCCGCCTTGCTCGGTTGGCTCATCGAATTCAACGAGCCTTGACCCGAACTCCAGATCCGCGCGTGCCCATCCTTCTCCCGCGCCGTCTGCGGGACAGGGTGGGAATCTTGATGTTTGGGTTCGTGCCGGGGCGGACGCGCTCCTCCGCCCCGCGACCGCTGAGCGCAAGCGAAGGCGAGCGTGTTCTGCCGTGTTCCTCCGTACCCTCTGTGGTCAAACGAATTTCGCTAAAATAGTCCGATCTCTATGTCCGAACCCCATTCTGACAAAATCTGGGTCACCCTCACCGGACTCCCGCTCACCATCCATCTCGACTGGCCCTTTCGCGCGTCAACCTCCGGCTCCGATTTCTGGGTCCTGCACGGCGATATCCGCCTCCAAGGCTCCGACGGCCTTCACGCGCCCGTCTCCGTCAACCTCTCGCGGACGGTTCGCGAAGTCGTGCCCTCACTCGAGCCCCAAGACGCCGAAGCGCCCGTCATCAACGCCCTCCGCAAAGAAGTCGACCGACGCCAGATCGAATTCCTCAAGTCCGGAAAACTCCTGCCCGTTCCGTTTTCGAGTCGCCACTACGATTTCAAACGTCGCCAATGGATCTTCGGCAAAGCCACCGACGACGTCATGGCCGACTTCATCCAGAAAAAGATTTTCTGGGAAACCAGACTGGCATCTCAGCCGGAAAACGGAGCCCCACACCGCGTCTGGATCGCCGACCCAGCCGAGGCCCAATATCTGCAGACCACCCCGCAGCATCTGGTCGACATTGCCTCGCGTCTTGTCGCCCCGCAGGGATTGTTGCGCATCAGCAACGACAGTTGGGCCGAAGCCACGCCGCCCCTCATGTCCGAAGCCGAGCGCTTCGAGGCCGCCCGCCTCCAGGCCCTCGAAGAATTGGAAAAGAAACACGCCTTCGAACGCGGATAAGGTGCTCCATCCGAAACGCGTCTTGTGCGGTTAGGGCGGGTGTGCCTTGTCATCCTGAGGCGCAGTCTTTTCGCGCCGAAGGACCTATGCATTCTGCCGGCAGCGCTGCAGCCGTCGAAACCACCGTGGAAGAGCGGCCCTTCAGGACCGCGTCAGAAGACGAGAGACGATGGGCTTTGGCCCTGGTTTAAGTCTCCTTCTTCATAGAGCCCGCGCTGAGCGAAATCGAAGGGATTTTCATAGGGCGGGATTTCCTTCGTGTTCCCTCGTGTCCTTTGTGGTTAGCGAATTCAGGGCACTGCCCGATTTTGACGTTCTTCTCCAATCCTCGACCCCCGCTTAAACTGAAATCATCGCCATGCTCGATCACGCTCTGTTTCGATCCGCCGCCGAGCAACTCCTGACCAGCCCGCAAATCGTCATTGATGGACGCACCTCCCGCGTCACTCGCACCGGCTCCCTGCGCCTTCGCACCGCTCGCTTCCTCGTCGCCGGACGCGAATATCAGGCCATCGAGCAAAACGCCGACAAGCCCAGCCACTGGGGCAAGCTCGCCCGCGCCGGACACAAAGTGGTTCAGTTTCGCGACCTCAGCTCGCAAAAATATGTCGCCGTTTCCGTCGACGGCGACATCCGCGAATACCTCACCGACTAAATCGGACTGCCTCTCTTCCTGATCGTCCCTCTCGAACTTGTGATGCTGAGGCGCGAGTGTTTCTTGCGCCGAAGGACCCATGCATTCCGCAGGGGCCCCATCCCGGTCGCATCGTAGCGCCGGCGTCTCGCCGACACCATGCTTGGCACCCTCTTAAATCTTGTCATCCTGAGCGAAGCGAAGGACCTATGCATTCCGCGGTTGCCCCATCCTTGTCGCGTCGCTTGCGATGCTTCAGCCGCGTGCACGTGGAAGAGCGGCCCTTCAGGGCCGCGTTAAGAGACCAGAAAAAAATAATCTTCCGCTCTGCCGAAGGCCATTGCCGGAGGGCGATGCCCGCAGGCAGCTTCCTGCAGGTTCGAGGACCAAAGCGGGTCGCCCCACCATTGATCGCGCTTTCGGGGACAACTTCGGAAGTTGATTTCGTCTGTCACCCTGCGTTTCATCTGTCCTGAAACGAATCTCCACGTAACTCTGCATCGAGTTGCAAACCTTTGCAACCTTAGTTCGGAAAACCTGGGTTCGCGAAAAAGTGACTGGCAAAGCTCCCGAATCGGTGTACAATCCGCGCCCGCTGTTTTGCCTGGGGAATTCCACATTTCAAGCAAGGAGTGACAAAAATGAAAGCGACGCTTCGTCTGGTGATGCTTGGTTTCTGCCTCGGTCTGTGTTCGGCGCTGCCGCTGCCGGCGCAGTCATCGATCACGGTTTACCCGAATCCCATACAGTTCGGCACCGTTCCACTGGATTCGCCCAGTTATTCCGTGTACGTCTACGTGGAAAATGTGACCCCCTCTGCGGACGACGTCACCGCAATCTCTATTTCGGGAACCGACAGCGCTGATTTCACCATCACCAGCGCGGCCTGCGTAGGTACTATCCCGGCCGACAGCTATTGTGAAATGACCATGGTCTTCACTCCATCAGCAATGGGTAGCCGCTCAGCGAACCTTCTGATATCCGTAAGCGGTGTCAGTTCCCCCGAGAGTTTCGTTTTGGAAGGTACTGGCGGAAATCCGATCCCCCTCATCACCTCCATTTCCCCGGCGAATATTTATGAAGCCAGCCCTACCACCACCGTCACGCTCACTGGCTCCGGATTCTTGTCCTCCTCCTCTGCGTCCATTCTTAACGGTCCTCCCATCGTCACCACCTATGTCAGCTCCACGCAACTCAAAGTTCAGATTCCAGCATCGTTCCTTGCGTCGCCCTCGACAGATACCCTGTATGTGACCAATCCCGCTCCAGCGGGCGGCACCGGATCGATCACCTTCCAGGTACTCGACCAGGCGCCTACCCTCAATTCGGTATCACCGCTCTCCATCCCGGCCGGAACTTCTCCCAGCCCGATTGTGCTTACTGGAGCAAACTTCATGACCGGCGCGAAGGTGGAGTGGAATGGTGTCGCCATCCCCACCACCTATGTCAATTCCGGCGAGCTCGAGGCCACACCCACCACCGCCGACCTCGCAACTCCTGGCATCGTGCAGCTGTCTGTTGCCAATCCCTCCCCGGGCACTATTTCAGATCCAACCACGTTCAACGTCACTTATCCGGCTACCATCACTGTGCTCGATCTTCCCGCTAACGACCTCGTCTGGGATCCGTTCGCGCAGCTTATTTATGCTTCCATGCCCAGCAGCTATGGCGAAAACGGAAACAGCATCGCGGTGATTAATCCCAGCACCGGCTCCGTCACTGGATACCATTTCCCCGGCAGCGAGCCCACCAAGCTGGCTCTTTCCGCGACCTCGAATTACCTCTATGTCGGCCTGAACGGTAGCGGCTCCGTCCAGCGACTCGACTTGCCCGCTTTCACCAAGGACATCGACGTCAGTCTCGGGACCGACAACATCGGCCCGTACATCGCCGGCGATCTTGAGGTTTCTCCTTCCAATGCGCACACCTACGCCGTTGCTCTCAACACATTGAGCGCGTGCTGTGGGGAAACAACCGGTCCGCTGGTGTTCTACACCGACTCAACCAAGCTCGCAGATTCAGTCAGTTCCGAGTTTAGTCAGATTCTCTTCCCCACCGGCACCACCTTGTACGGCTATATCAACGGGAGCTTGACCGACGTCGCCGTGTCATCCACTGGCGGCACTGTGGGTCAGCAGTGGAACGATCTGGTGGAAGGAAGTGCGATCCAATATGACTCGGGATTGATCTATGGCGGAGAGGGTCAGGCCTTCAATCCCTCGACCGGGCTGTTGCTTGGTACCTATGATGTCGGAAACGCTTGCTGCAGCACCATGGTCGCACCTGATTCTTCGATCAATCGCGTATTTGCGTTGGGAGTTACGCCGTTTTTCATTTCTCTCGGGATCACGGCATACAATCTCCCGGACTTTACGCCGATTGCCGTCACCAGCCTCGACGAACTCTCTAATTACCCTTACAACAATTCCATCTCGAACTTGATTCAGTGGGGCAGCAGCGGACTCGCCTTTACTCTTGACGCCGGCTGCTGCGGCAACACTTCAACCCAAGTTGTCCTGGTCGAAAGCCCCACCATGTTTCTCACGGCTGCGAAAACCGTTAATCCTCAGCCCACCGTAAAGTCGCTGACGCCTTCTGCCACTCCTCACGGAAGCGGCAACTTCATTCTCACCGTCAAGGGATCGGACTTTGTGCCGGGCTCAACCGTTACCTGGAACGGCAAGTCTGTATTTGCCGACTATGTTAATTCCGCCGAACTGCGCGTCTACGTTCCCGGCTCGCACGTCGCTTCCTCAGGAACCGCCGACATTTCGGTGAAGAACCCCGAACCCGGAGGAGGCAAATCCAACGCAGCCTTGTTCACGATCAAATAAGAGTCGGGCCGTGAAAACAAATGTGAGCCTTTGGACCACCGCGGCAAAATGGAAATGGGGTGCCCCACTTCTCGCTGGTTTTGCGAGAAGTGGGAATGTTGCTGGTTTTCTTCGAGAAGTGGAACATTCTTGGCTGCCCCACCTTTCGCGGTTTTCGAAAGGTGGGAAGGTTCTATGTTCGTTTCTTTTCGGGCGCCGCTGCACCCCTGTGCCCTTCAGTGTCCTCTGTGGCGAAACGAATTTTTTTCCAATGTGGATCGCGGTCTGAGCCGCACGTGGAAGAGCGGCGCTTCAGGGCCGCGCTAAGAGACCAGAAAAAAATAATCTTCCGCTCTGCCGGAGGGCGATGCTCGGAGGCAACTTCCCAATCCAGCCAATCGGCGGTCGCGGTGCAGTTTGGTACGTGACCTCCATCACAGACACCCGTGCCAATGAGCACAACAATCGCCTGAAAAGAGAAGCGCTTTAGAAACCTATCGGAGCCGTGTATGCATGCCCTCGCCTACGACTTACGGTATGCCGTGCGCTTGTTGCGGAAGTCGCCCGGATTTACCGCTGTGGTTGTTTTGACATTGACGGTCGGTATCGGGGCAAACACAGCGATCTTCTCGCTTGTCGATAGCGTCTTACTCAAGCCGCTCAACTTTCAAGATTCGAAGCAACTCTATGTGATTCACGAAATCATTCCGCAATGGGCGAATTCAGCGCCCGTGCTCGCTGCCAATCTCCCGGACTTTCAAATCTGGCGGAAAGAATCTCGTTCATTTGATGACATCGCCATCCTCGAATCTACATCGATGATTCTTGCTGGAGTTGGGGAAACGGAGGAAGTGCGAGGCACACGCGCCTCTGCGAATCTCCTCCAGTTGCTAGGGGTGCGTCCCGCCATCGGACGTCTGTTCCTTCAAAACGAAGATGATACTGACCACGGTTACTCTGTGATCCTGACGGATTCATTTTGGCGCACGCGCTTCAAGGCCGACCCTGCGGTCATCGGGCGCTCCGTAATGCTCGACGAACACCCTTACACGGTGGTGGGAGTTCTCTCACAGTCGTTTCAAATGCCGGGAGTGGTGAACGGACTCTCGAGCCGCTCACAGTTCTTTGTCCCTCTAGATGGACCTAAATACTACGAGCGGGATCTGATCGGTGAATTCGACTTTACGGCGATCGGTCGGCTGAAAAGAGACGTGACCAGCTCCCAGGCGCTCTCTGAGCTAAACGTCATTCAGGCGAGAATTGCAAAAGAGGCGCACGCGGACGTTGACCTCCGAGCCGATATGGTCCCCTTGCAGTCGCAGGTAGTCGCATCTTCGCAACGCGGATTGATTCTGTTATTCGCCGCCGTCGGAGCCGTGCTGCTCATGATCTGCGTGAATCTAGCTAACCTGATGCTTGCACGACTGCCCGGCCGCCTGCGGGAAGCTGGTGTACGGAAGGCTTTGGGCGCAAGTGAACGGCGCCTGTTCCAGCAGATGCTAACTGAGAGCCTGGTGCTCGCGACTATCGGCGGAGTCCTGGGATTCCTGTTTGCCGAATTCGGAGTGTTTTGGCTCGCACACGTCGGCCCTGCGGGAATTCCTCGCTTGATGGAGGTCCGGCTCGATGCACGGGCGCTCGCTTTCGTCGTAACCGCGACTCTCGGGACGGCCACACTGTTCGGAGTGTTGCCTGCATGGCTGGCATCGCGTGTCGACGGGCGCGAGACGACTAACTCCGGGGGCCGAAGTGTTTCCGAAAATCGCCGGACCCGCAAATTGCGCGCCGCACTGGTGGGCGCCGAGGCTGGAATATGTACAGTGCTGCTGATCGTCGCCGCTTTGCTCGGCCGTAGCTGGCTGCTTCTCACCAACGTTGGTCTGGGCTTTAACGTCTCGAATGTCCTGGCCGCGAACGTTGACCTTCCTCCGGTGGCGTACGCCGACAACGTCAAGCGCGAAGTGTTCTACAGAAGCGTCCTCGATGGAGTCCGCAGCATTCCTGGAGTTCGTTCGGTGGCGTGGACGCATATGCCGCTGCTCGAAGGACAGGGCTCGGTCAGCGGTGTGAACCTGCCGGGAAATCAACTTCCGGAGGACCAAGCTCCGGAGGCGGATTATCGGGCTGTAAGTGAAGATTTTTTCCAGACAATGACGATTCCCATCTTAGCCGGACGCGCATTCGACCAGCATGATCGCGGTCAAAGAAGGGTTATCGTATCGCAAAGCCTGGCTCGGCGCTTGTGGCACGATCAAAATCCCATTGGTCTACACTGCCTTGCCGAATGGGGATCGCTGCAACAGAGCGAGAGCGAAGTCATTGGAGTCGCGGGAGACATTCGCACATATCTGGATCAACCTCCCCTCTACATGGTTTACGTTGCCGACTCTTGGGCAGAGACTCCACCCGGTGATCCCGATTCCGCTTCCATTGTTGTGCGAACAATCGGGGATCCAGCCCGAATTGCGAACGCGGTTCGTCGCCTGATACACACCTCCGATCCAACCGTGCCCATTGTTGCCCTTCAGCCCATGTCCGAAGTTGTCGGGGAGAATTTACAGGATCGGCGGTTCCAAACATTGCTGACGTCGTCGTTTGCGATTTCAGGTTTGCTGCTGGCAACGATCGCGATCTTCGGAGTGCTTGCCTACTCCGTGGAACAGCGACGACGTGAATTTGGCATCCGGACGGCACTTGGGGCGCAGCGTACACAGTTGCTGACGATGATCATGGGCCAGGGACTTTGGCCCGTCGGACTTGGCCTTGCGGCGGGACTGGTCGCGGCGCTGATGGGTGGAAGGCTTCTGCAGGATTTCGTATTTGGCATTACTCCACTCGATCCGCTGACATTCGTTGCAGTGATCGTGGTTGTTGCATTGGCTGCGACTCTCGCCTGTTACATTCCAGCGCAACGCGCAGTTAAGACCGAGCCCGCAGTGGTCTTGCACTATGAGTAATCGCCACCAGTACGAGGATTTGAAAGGCCCCTCCAATAGCACAAATCAATCCTCGGGCGTCCCCTGCGCGCTCAGCGGTGAAGGCGTTGATGCTTTCCCGCTTCCGCGTCCCACGCCTGATCTAGAATCGAAGCGCAATGGACCACGCCCGCATCGCCGAATTGCTCGCACCATTTCTGGATGATGCAAACGACCAACGACTAACGGCTAACGACCTCGAACGTATATCGATGTACATCGATATACTTCTCCGCTGGAACGCGCGCATCAATCTCACCGCCATTCGCGATCCCGAGCAAGTCGTCACTCGCCACTTCGGCGAGAGCCTCTTCGCCGCCCGCATCTTGTTTCCGACCCGATCACATCTAGGGACGGCCGCCCTCGGCTGTCCGGCCGAGCGTAGCTCGGTTGATACTCAACCAGGGATCGATTGCGGACTTGCGAGCAGCTCTGCAGACGTCAACACCATTTCGCTCTTAACCCCGGGCCGTGGAAGAGCGGCCCTTCAGGGCCGCGTCGCGGACAAGAAAGCGATCGGGGGTTTAGCCCCTGGGGTTTCCCATCCCTCAATGCTGAACAAAATAACCCTCGCCGACGTCGGTTCCGGCCCTGGATTCCCCGGCATCCCGATCAAACTGTGGCATCCTGATATCGCGCTCACCCTCATCGAATCCAACCACAAGAAGGCCGCGTTCCTGCGCGAAGTCGCTCGCGCGCTTACATTGACGGATATCAATATACTATCAGCTCGCGCCGAATCCCTTTTCCCCATAGCCTTCGACGTTGTCACCCTCCGCGCCGTCGAGCGCTTCGAATCCATTCTTCCCGTCGCTGCTCGACTCGTCGCCCCTGGTGGCCACTTGGCTCTACTAATCAGCTCAGCTCAGCGGCAACCCGCTGAGTCACAACTGGCCAAAGTCCCTGACTTCCATCCCCACTGGCTTGCCACATTGCCGATCCCACTCTCTCAATCAAGGATCCTCGCCCTCGCATCCCGGTCCGACTAGTCCGAAAGGCAAGGCTGCGCCCAAGAACCTAGTCAGTTATAAGTGGGAAGACATATCAATCTTCTGAATCGGTTCGCCGTGCATAAGCAGACTGGAGCAAACACAAGTGGGAGAAGACATATGATTACATGGTCAAAGTGGGAAATTCGGCATAATCACGGAGCGTAATGTCCCAATAGCCTTGCCGGCGGGAAGTCCCCCGCAAAGTTACTGCCTCTGCAGAATGTTCCTTAAGGAACACTATTCCCAACTTAGGCGTTTTGAACTTCCATGTTGTAGGAGGTGCAATTGTCTGGGTAGGCTGCTTGGGAGGCGTGTCCTCGAAGACTGCGTCAGGCTGCTCCTAGCGGGCAGCTCTGCTCTGTTCCCCAAAATGTTCCTTAAGGAACATTGTTGTGTCTTCCCTCACCGGACGCCGCCACCACCGGACGTCCTACCCCCAAAAGAAAATCTTCGGGAACCACCTGCCCACCTTCCAATAACCAGCACTTAAAAGTGTTCCTCAAGAACATTTCACCCCAGGGCAAGCTCGTGTTTGACACAAGATGGGGCAGATTCTGAAGGTGTTACGAAACTCCCCGCGCACAAGTGCCCGAGAGGGACAAATCATTTACTAGCCGCGGGAAGCGGCGGGCAATGAAAATCCCGGGCACGACACTGCCGGGAAACCCGAAAGCGGAATAGCTCAAGTCCGGGCGTGAGCGGACGGCACGCGTTTCGCAACAGCCTCATTCCGAACTCCTCGAGCACAAATGCGCTCAAAGTGTTCCTGAAGGAACACTTTTTGCACACGAATTCACTATCATGCACAGCAATTCTTGATTGCTTTGACTTGCAACGCGGATTATGCTGCCGGTTAGCTTTGGCTCTCCTCACAACCGAAATGGGACACGTAATCGCCGTTGCCAACCAGAAGGGCGGTGTCGGGAAGACCACGACCGCCATTAACCTGGCCGCATCCTTCGCAGCTGCAGAAGTGAATACCTTGCTGGTCGATTGCGATCCGCAATCGAATACGACCAGCGGCTTGGGGTTCGCCAAGGATCCTGAGCGCATCAGCTCCTACCACCTCCTCATGGGGGCGGCCACGGCTGAGGAGGCTCTGCTCACGACAGAGTTGGAACAACTCTGGCTGATTCCTTCGCACAAGAACCTGATTGGCGCGAACCTTGAACTGGTTGAGGCAGAGGGGCGCGAATTTCGTTTGCGGGAAGTGCTCGCGCCACTGCGCGAGCGCTTTCAGTTCGTGGTGCTCGATTGCCCACCGGCGCTCGACCTGCTGACGCTGAACGCGCTCGTAGCAGCCGATACAGTCTTGATTCCGATGCAGGGCGAGTACTTTGCGCTGGAAGGAATCAGCGAGCTGCTCGACACGATTGAGCGTATACGAGCGGCGTTGAATCCGAGCCTCACGGTTGAAGGCGTAGTACTGACGATGTTCGATGACCGCACCAACCTGGCGCAGCAGGTGCGGACTGAGCTCAAGAATTTTTTTGGCGAGAAGCTCTGCGCCACGACCGTGCCTCGGAACATCCGGCTGGCCGAAGCTCCGAGCCACGGCAAGCCTGCGCTGGTTTACGATCCGCGATCAAAGGGCGCCGAGAGCTACATCAGGCTGGCCAAGGAGATCATTGAGAGGCAGCAAGCGGCGGGGCTGGGAATGGCGGGCGTCGGATCGCAGGCTTCGGGCGAGGAAGCACAGACCTCACAGCCGCTGACGACAGAGGGCGCAGAGGAACACACGGACGCGCAGGCAGCGGTCGAGGAGATGCCGACGAAGGACGAGATGGACAAGACGGCTTGAATATTGATTGGCATCGATATATTAGATTGATGGTGATCAATGTATTCCAGGCACTCGGCGATAAAGAGAATTCCTGATTGTCGGTGGCGTTTCGAAGTGAAAGGGACTCTTCGACTGCTCAGAATGACAGTAATGCATAGGTCCTTCGGCGCCAAACAACGGCGCCTCAGGATGACAACACATGTGGCCACTGAGAAGAGACAAGACGATGACGACAGCTACGGCGCAGAATAAGGCGGAGCATTCAACCGACAAAGAGAAAACAGAAAAGCGGCGGGCACTCGGACGCGGGCTGGAATCGCTGTTGCCGCGGCCGAAGGTGGTCTCCGCGCCGCCGGAGCGAGGGAATTCTCGTCCCGCAAATTTGGATAGCGCCGCCGAGCTACGCTCGGCCGGACAGCCGGGGGCGGCTGTCCCTACATGGTCCGACGAGACCGGACGGACGAATGCGTCCGTGCCTACGCAGCCGCAGGAGCTTTTCGCAGCCGAACTGGGCTCTGCCTGGCCGGATCAGACATCCGGTCGTACACAAGCACACGAGCCGATCACGATTCTGGCGCAGGCGGAGACGAGGGTTCCGGGAAATCTCGTCGTCAATCTCGAGATCGCGAGCATCGACAAAAATCCTTTTCAGACGCGATATGTGCACGACGGCGAGGCGCTGGAGGAGTTGGCGGAGTCGATCAAAGCGAATGGCGTGGTGCAGCCGATCGTGGTGCGTCCGGCAGCAGAAGACGGACGCTACATTCTGATTCTGGGCGAGCGGCGCCTGCATGCCTCGAAAAAAGCGGGGAAGACGACGATTCCGGCGATGGTGCGCAGGGTTTCCGAGCAGCAAGCGGCAGAGATGACGATCATCGAGAACCTGCAGCGGGAGGATTTAAGTGCGCTGGAGCAGGCGGAAGCGTTCCGGGTCTTGAGTGAAGAATTCAAATTGACGCAAGCCCAGATTGGCGAGCGAGTGGGATTGTCGCGCGAATCGGTGTCGAATTACATGCGCCTGCTGCGTCTGCCGCGGGAAGTGATGCAGCTGCTGGCGGAGAAGAAGATTACATTTGCTGAGGCGAAAGAGCTGCTGAAGCTGGAAAGCGACGAGAAGATTGTGAAAGCCGCGCTGCACGCGGTGAAACACGGGATGACAGTCGAACAGGTAGAGCGATTGGTCTTGCAGATGAATGGCTGGCTCGATTCGTTTCCGGGAATGCCGGGGCAGGAGCGAAAGAAGAGCGGGGCGCGATGGGTGGATCCGAATGTGCGGGCGGCGCAGATGGATTTGGAGCGGCTGCTGGGCGTGCGAGTGAAGATCCGCGACCGTAAGGGAAAAGGGAAGATCGTGATCGAGTATTCAACGGTGGATGATTATGAGCGGGTAGTGGGAATGCTAAGGGGCAGCGGCTCAGTACCGAGCAGCGAGTAGCGAGCGGTTCCCGGTTCCAGTTCTCAATTGTTTTTTTCCTTATCTTTTCTGGCGCCGCTTCGCTCAGGATGACAAGTGTCTTGCGGCGTGGGCGCGTTTTTTTTCGTCACCTTTCGGCACGCCTGGAGGCGTGACTTGATACGAATCGTTGTGCGACCTCTGAACGCCTGCGAGGGTTGGCCGAATCCAGAGAGTTAATGGTGGGAGGAGCTTCGCTTGCGCGGTTGCTGAGTGGGTCAACTTCTTCCTGAATGCGTGAAAGTGGAACCCAACAGGAGTCCATGTTGCCGAGAGTGGTTCCGGCTCAAGGAGAAGTTTTTTTGCGAGTCCGCAGCGGCTGAAGCCGCGTCCTCTATACCGTTCTCTTCGGCACGCCTGAAAGGCGTACCCTGATACGAATCGATCTGCGTCC
>JASHQK010000397.1 GCA_030039195.1 Candidatus Sulfotelmatobacter sp. | reverse complement strand
TTTTTTCCATGTAACAGTCGGGCGCGTTGAGCAGCCCTCCCCGCTCCGACGCTGCCAAAACGGTGATGGAACCGGGAGCGCCAGTCGCGCAGAGGTTTGTGCCTTCGAGCGGATCGACGGCGATATCGACCTCTGGAACTTCAGTTCCATCCGGAAATTCCGCTCCGACTTTCTCGCCGATGTAGAGCATGGGCGCTTCGTCGCGTTCACCCTCGCCGATGACGATCGTGCCACGCATGGGGATGGAATCCATGGTCTTGCGCATGGCTTCGGTGGCGACTTCATCGCTCAGCTTGCGCTCGCCCTGGCCCATAGTGCGAGCGGACGATATCGCTGCGACCTCGACCACGCGCAGAAACCGCGACGCGAGATCGCTCTCAATGTTTTCTCCGTAAAGGCGGGCTTTGCCTTCCGGACGAGTCTGTGTGCCCATGCTGCCTCCGGCGCCTTGCAAAATGCGCGATGCGCCGGGTTGAGACTATAACGCAACGACGATGGGAATGAAAATACGGTGATCGCCGAATCGATTTTCTCGATCTAGCGCGCGACCGTCGTAGGGTGGCAGCGCGTGATATTCTCCTATCCCGAACTCGCCACTGATTCTCATGACGGACTTTCGCCCGCTAACGTTTCTCTGCATCACGACCTACGAAAAAGGTCAGGAATTCATGCGCGAGTGCAAGCGCAAGGCCTGCCGCGTGATCCTGGTGACGGCGGAGAAATTGAAAGATGCGGACTGGCCGCGGGAGAGCCTGGACGATACGTTCTATCTTCCCGAAGACATTCCGATCGGCGACATCGTCAAAGCCGTGACCCATCTGGCGCGCTCGCACAAACTCGACCGCATTGTCGCGCTCGACGAATACGACATGGAAACCGCGGCCACGCTGCGCGAGCACTTGCGCATCCCTGGCATGGGACTGACGACGATGCGCTACTTCCGCGACAAGCTGGCCATGCGCATGCGTGCGCTCGACCGCAACCTTCGCGTGCCCGATTTCGTACCGGTCGTGAATCACGGCGACATTCGCTACTACATTGATCACGTGCAGGGGCCGTGGGTGCTGAAACCTCGCCAAGAAGCGTCGGCGATCGGGATCAAGAAAATTCAGGCTCCGGAAGATCTGTGGCCGGTGCTCGATCAGTTGGGAGATCAGCAGTCGTCATTTGTGCTGGAAAGGTTCGTACCGGGCGACGTATATCACGTCGACTCCGTTGTTTCGGAGAATGAAGTTGTTTTCGCGAATGTCAGCAAGTACGGCAAGCCTCCGATGAACGTCGCGCAGAGTGGGGGCGTTTTCACGACCTTTACTGTGCTACGCGGAAGCAAGGATGATGTTGAGCTGCAGCAAATCAATCGCGATCTGATCGCGGCGCTGGGATTGCTGCGCGGCGTGGCGCATGCGGAATTTATCCGGGCGCATGAGGATAGGAATTTTTATTTTCTGGAATGCGCGGCTCGCGTAGGCGGAGCATACATCAATGAAATGGTGGAGGCTGCGACCGGAATCAATCTGTGGCGCGAATGGGCACACATTGAAATCGCCGGAGGCGATAGCAGCTCCAAGCTTCCGGTCGTGAGGGAAGAATATGCGGGCGTGATTCTTTCGCTGGCGCGGCAGGAGAATCCGGATACGTCGACCTATAACGATCCGGAAATTTGCCTGCGCATCAGGAAGCATCATCATGCAGGATTAGTTCTGCGATCCGCCGATCCGGCGCGGATTCCGGCGTTGCTCGAGAATTATGCGCAACGATTTGCGGAGGATTTTCTGGCCATTGCGCCGCAGCGGGACAAACCGACTGCATAAAAGCGCTGGTGCCTGGATCGAAGTCCCTCTGCGATTCCCTGTGCCCTGTGTGGTAAGAAACTCCAACCCCAGTACAAAGAGCACAGAAATTGCTCTTCTCGGCGCATCCTCTGCTACTATTTGCGCATGAGTACCGTTGAACACCCAGCCACAACCGCTGAGCGCCAGACTGGGGAGCGCTCCACTCCTGAACGCAAAGAGCCGACATTCGTCTTTACCGAAAAACAGGTTTCGGAAAAAAGCGAACTGGCGCGCCGATTCATCGAGACGCGTGCGAGTCTGAATGCGAACGTGGAGAAGGCGAACAATTTTCTGGTCAAGCGCTTCTACAACATCGACCACAACGCGTATCTGGAAGGCACGCTGCCGGCGAAAACGAAAGAGTTGATGGGATTGGTCGCCTCGGTGTGCCTGCGCTGCGATGAATGCATCTTCTACCACGCCATTCAGGCTTACCGGCTTGGCACGCCGCGCGCGGAGCAGGAAGAATCGCTGAATGTCGCGCTGGTCGTGGGAGGGAGCATTGTCGTCCCTCATCTGCGGCGGGTGTACGAGTTGCTGGAAGAGTTGTACGCCTGATTTTCCGAAGACGGACGCCCTGGTGGTGTACAGATCTGAACGCCAAGGTGGGTCGGTAGCTTCTCGGCCTATTGCCGCGGATGCAGCGGAACTACTCCGAGAGAGACCAGAATGCAAACCGCGCCCATGCAGAAAATCACGATGGTCGGGGCCCAGAAGCCGCAGGGATCTTCGTCCCGATCATATCCGCCGGGCGGACAACCCTTGTAGTAGCCCTTGCCCGTGAGAACACTGAAGCTGGACCAGCCGATCGCACCAATCCCTAGAAGAAGTATGAGTGACACGCAGTGCTCCTGAGTACCCGCAGTAGATAGTATTCGTTGGGAACTGCACAGGAATGTAACGTCAGTTCATGATCGGCGGGTAGCGCGATTGCTCGTGAGCGACAGGACGAATGTGACCACGATCAGGGCGACGCCGCCAATGAATGCAAGCCGCTCGGGCTGTGTCAAAGACTGCCAAACAACGTCGGGTGGCCACAGGATTTTCTTGTCACGGAGCGGAGTGAGGCAGGCGAACACGCCGGAAAGAAATCCCACGGCAGTAGCGACTCGTCGTTGTTTATCCGGCGTCATCGGTTCGAATTATTGCTTGGCTGGCTGGTTTTCCTGGAATGAGCGCGAGATCCCTCGCCGCGCGGCTTCGGGATGACCGTCATCGCAAGGCAACTACTGAATCAGAACGCATCAATGCCGGTCACACTCTGCCCAATGATCAGCGAATGTACGTCGTGTGTACCTTCGTAGGTCTTGACCGATT
>JASHQK010000396.1 GCA_030039195.1 Candidatus Sulfotelmatobacter sp. | reverse complement strand
CGTAGCGGACGGCACCATTTTTCGCTGCGCCCAAATGCGCCACCAAAAAGCAAAGGCGCGCCGTTTCCAGCGCGCCCCAATCTGTCATCCTGAGGCGGACGTCGTCTGTTCGCCGAAGGATCTGGCCGAGCCGCGCGAACCGGCGCGTTCTTTGCGCTGGAATCACGCGCGTCTGGCTCGCTACCATGTCCCCATACGCTCACCAAAAGCAAAGGCGCGCCGTTTCCAGCGCGCCCTTTTACAGGAGTTTTCTTTTTTCTTACTCTCTACTTTTAGAATAGCAAATTGACCCCAGCAAAGTGGACATTTTTCAAAAATTATTTTTGCTTTCTTCGCAATCACTTACAGAAATTTCGTCTTCCAGACCCTCTTGACAAGATTTTTCCCGAATCGGGTCGATCCTGTCCATCAGGCCCACATCGAGCATGATCTCGCACAACTGATCGATCGCAATCGGCGTCAACCGGCGGACGGTTTTTTCACTGCAGCCCAACAATTGCGCCGTTGCCCAGCGATCATGTTCCTGCAACACACGTCGAGCGATCAGTTGCTGCGAAAACTCGTCCAGCCGTTCCAGGCACCTTTCCATGTCGTGGACGAAGATCACCCGGTCTTCAAAGGTCACCACCGAGTACGACGTTACCTTCGCCCGAAAGAACTCCTGCCCCAGCAACGACGGCAACCGCCCGGTTTCAATCGAGTGCCTCAGATACCGGCGCAGCATCAGAACCGTCCTTCTGCGATAAAGCCGACGCCTTCGAGCCTCTTCCTCGCTCTGAATTTCTTTGTACTCGCGCAGAATCTCCGTCATGGTCCGCGCTTGCTCACTGACCCATGCATGAGGGGTGTCCCCGTTTTCGGAGAAGGAGCCAGGTCTTTCCGGAAACTGGTGCGCTCTCAGACCCTCGATCGGCACCTCTCTCCCGTCGTGGATCCCCTCAGTGTCCTTCTGTTCCCTCTCCGGTAAACTGGCAAAGCCGGCCGGATTCAGCCCCTCCGCTTCCGCTGCGAGCCATGCAATCGGGTCGCTCATGCCACACCTCCGGCCGCTTCGAAATCCAGTTCGTCTTCATCGAGATCCAGGAATTCTTCGCCGTCGGTTTCGTAGGCGTCGACCAACGCAGTCTGTCCTACCGGCAGCGTGACCCGCCCCGGATTCTTTTTCATCGCCGGTAATTCCGCCACTTTCGGCTGGCAGTTCCCGCAGTAGACCGAGCTCTTCCCGCTCTCGCGCAGCCACAGGCTTCCACAACGTTCGCAATACTTCAGCTCCATCCGAACTCCGTCGTTTTCTTCGTTCTTATGATTCCGTTGCTTCCGTTTCATGATTCCTCCTGATTTGACAAACTGCGATCTACATGAAGAACAACCGCAAAATCTATTTCTTTTCAAAGCATCCGGATCACCAACCCCGGTTCGCTTTCGCTTCTATGACCAAAACAAAAAAGCCCTACGTCGATTTCCGCTCACTCGCGGAAACCTACGCAGGGCTCGTTTCTCTTACGATGACCTGCTTGCTCTATTTAATTGTGAGGGTGCCCCACCCTGACCGGGTGCCCCACCCTGGCAGCGCTCTCCGCGGCTAGGGTGGGGGTTTTCTAAGAATCACCGCCCCAGTCCGATGTCTATTCCTTTCTCCCCCGCTTCTATATTTTCTGTGCGAGCCTTTCATCACTCCCGGTAAACTCCCCTCCCTGACGATAGGAGTATTCTTCATAACGCGATTTGTGCACGCGTCCGTTCTTCATGGTTACGCTCACTTCTCCCGTGAAGCGAAGCGACAGCAGCAGCCGCTCCATCGATGCCGACAGCACTTCGGCCGATTTCACCTTCCTGCGAAATTCGCCAAAAACTCTTTCTTCATTCGAGTTGTCTTCATGGCTCGTCATTGGTCTCAATCCCGGAGCGGAGTGGCCCATACTTTGGCGCGATCCTATAGCTGTGAATTTTCTCAGTCAAGGTTGGCGTGAACAACAGCGCCTGTGGAAATCTTTTTGCCCTCATGTGGCGCGGACACTCGTGTCGGCGTCATGGCGAGCAGCAGAAAATAATTTGCGGACAGGCAGTGCCCGCACCACACCAGCCTTTTTCACACCTTCTGTTACTTAGCGGCGTCCTATAACCCAGTGCTAAACTTGAATCAATGAAGTTCAAGGTCCTGCAAGATAATCTTCGCAAAGTCCTATGGGATCGTATTGAGCAAGGCGAACTCACCGGCCTTCGCCTGGCGCAGCAAACCGGGTTCAAGCAGGCGCACATCTCCAACTTCCTCAACCGCAAGCGCGGGCTCAGCCTCGAAGGTATGGACAAAGTCCTCACCGTGCAGCATCTCTCCGTCCTCGATTTGCTCGATCCCGCGGAAGTCTCGAAACGCGCCACCATCGTGCCGCCCAGCCCCGACGAATTTGAAAACATTGTGCTCACCGATCTCTCCGTCGCCGCCACTCAGCCCCTCATCGCCAGCATGAACGTCAAGGAGATGGTCAAGTTCCGCAAATCGTTCCTGCGCCGGCTGCGCGTCGAGACCGAAGGCGACCGTTCCGGCTGGCAGCGTTTCGTCTTCATCCGGCTCGAAGCCCATGACGCGCTGCCCATGTCTCCTCGTCTCCAGCCCGGCGCCACTGTGCTCATCGACCGCCATTACAACGCACTTTCGCCGTACCGCAAAGGCGAATTCAATATGTACGCTGTTCTGAAAAACGATATTGCAGCGGTTCGTTATGTCGAAGTGGCGGGAAATCATTTAATCTTGCGACCGCACAACGAGTCTTCGCCCATCGAAGTCATCCCCATGGAAGAGGGCAAACTGGCCTCCGACTACATCGTCGGCCGCGTCTGCTACATCGGATTGGAAGTTTAGGAGACTGTTTTCCGTCCCCTGCGGCGTTCGGGCGGGCGCAGCGCGATTCTTCTGTGATTGCAGTTACTCCCATGCGTGCTTGAATTTACGCCACGCGTGCACTCCGTACCCGCCTGCGGATCGTGCACGGGAACTTTGTGCCGCGAAGGGATCACCGAGCGGCGACAAGCTGCGCAGTGGCATTTCGGGAATGAAAACATTTTGGGAATGAAGTCGGCCAAGCGACGCTTTTTGCCGGCAAATCTCTGGAGATTCGTCCCAGCGCTCCGTAGAATTGACTGCTCGAATTTTTTCCAATTGATGGAGGTCCCCATATGCCCGAACTTCGCCAGAATTTCATGACGAAGGAATGGGTGGTGATTGCGACCGAGCGCGCCAAGCGTCCCGACCAGATGGCGTCGCATCGCCCCGCCAAGCCAATGCCCTCTTTTTCAGAGAACTGTCCGTTCTGCCCCGGCCACGAAAGCCAGACGCCGCCCGAGATTCTGCGCCTCCCCGACGGCGAGGGATGGAAAGCGCGCGTGGTGCCGAACAAATTTGCCGCGCTCTCGCCGGAATCGAAGCCCGAGCGCCATATCCACCGTTCCATGCGCTCGATGGGCGGCTACGGCATGCACGATGTAATCGTCGAGACGCCCGATCATGCCCTGGCCATGGCGCTGATGACCGACCAGCATGTCGCCGACATCCTGCGCATTTACAAGACGCGTCACGACCAGCTCATTCTTGATCCCCGCATCGCGCAGGTCACCATCTTCAAGAATTTCGGCGCCGACGCCGGCACCAGTCTCGAGCATCCGCACTCGCAGCTGATCGCCACGCCGGTGATTTCTTATCAGGTGCGCCAACGCTTTCAGGAAGCAATGCAACATTTTGACGATTTTGGCTGCTGCATGTTCTGCCAGCTCATTGAGGAGGACCTCGAGGACGGCAAGCGCGTCGTGCTGGAGAGCGAGCACTTCGTGGCCACGGAACTGTTTGCGTCCCCGTCGCCCTTCTTCACCCACATTTATCCGCGGCGGCACATGGCCAGTTTCGGCGACATCAGCGCCACCGAGATCAACGATCTGGGCCGCATCCTGCGCGCGCTTCTGGCCAAGCTGTACCACGGCCTCGACAATCCGGATTTCAACTTCACCATT
>JASHQK010000395.1 GCA_030039195.1 Candidatus Sulfotelmatobacter sp. | reverse complement strand
CACCCCCTGCACGAAAGTAACCTATCCAAACTCAACCCTTCGCGCGATGATGACGATGCGTCCGAGGCTCGACTGACCCGGAAGTAATCCACCATGCCGCAGAAATTCATGGATGTGCTTATGCTAGGGCGCTGCTCCCACGAGTTTTCCTGGCCCCGCCGAGGTGCCGACGGAAATTACTACCAGGTTTGCCTGCTGTGCGCCGCCGAGTATAAGTACGACTGGGCGACCATGCGCCGCATCGAGCGCGTGGAGCACAAGCCGGAAACCGGCATTCGCCGCAGCCATACGCGCGAGAAGAGGCCGTCATGGGTGCCGCGTGCGCGCCGGCTGAGGCTTGACATTCCCCTGCGCTATCGCGTGAACAAGACCAGCGCATGGTATGAAGGCATCATCGAAAACATCAGCCAGAGCGGGGTGCTGTTTACCGGCCCGCAACCGTTGCCCGTGAATGCGTTGATCGAGATGGTATTCGAGATGCCAGAAGAAATTTCCGGGCAGAAGAACAGCAACGTGGTCTGCCAGGGCCGCGTGATCCGCGCCAACGGAACGCCGGAGCCCGAAGAGGGACAAATCGGGCTGGCGGCCTCCATCGTCGACTACAAGTTCATTCACTAAATCCAAAATTCTAACCACCGTTTCGGAGTACTCGGGTACTTGCGTAGATCCTCGTCGAAGCGATGTGGGGTGACTCACGGGACTCGACCGATCAAGCCGTCCGAAGCACTATTGCGCCTGCTTGGTGGGTGCGGGCCAAGTAAGGGCGACCAGTAATGCCACAGCAATCCCTAACGAGACTTCAATGAAGCGATGAACCGCAACGATCCAGGGGGGACTATTGTGGGCAATGAGCAGAACGATGCTCAGGGTGATCGCTGCGAAGCGATAGGCTGTGGTGACGCGCAAAGCCGAACTCAGAATTCCGCAAAGGAAAATACCCAATCCGTAAATCAGCCAATTGTGCTCAGGAAGGCTCGCGATTGCCGCACCTGCGGCCGCGCCGATGGCGGTGCCAACAAATCGCTGCCAGGAGAGCGTGAGGGGGTCAATGGTCGAAAGCAGAATTACGATCGTCGAAATGGGAGCCCAGTAGAATTCGGGCAGCTTCAGGCCGCGCGCCACCAGCATCGAAACCACGCTGGCGATGGCTACTCGCAGGGAGCTGATGGTGGTCTGTCGAGTCAGTCCGAGGCGTCGTACCCAATCCGTCATAGGGTACTGATTGTACCGAAAGCGGCGCGGAGGTCACGGCGGTGGGCGAGCTCGGCAGCCTTCTAAATTCGATGACTACCAAACCTGATATTCTTTATGACCCTCATGAGACGAAGGTCTTCGTTAGCTGTGTTATCGCTCCTGGCGCTGATTGTTACAGCGGCAGGATTCTCGAAGCATCGCAATTCGCGGCAGGCTAGCGAGGGCACACCGGGAGTGTTCGATTATTACCTGCTCGCACTCTCGTGGTCGCCGGAGTTTTGCTATTCGCATCCCGATAAGCCCGAGTGCCAATCGGGACATCACGGGTTCGTGGTGCACGGGTTGTGGCCGCAGTATGTAGACGGATATCCGGAGCATTGTTCGACCGCGGCGGGCTTGGCAAATCCCTCGGAGATGGCCGACATCATGCCGGATCCATGGTTGGTCGATCACGAATGGACCACGCATGGAACCTGCAGCGGACTCGATGCCGAGCATTATTTTCAGCTTCTGCGGCGCGCGTTCACGTCGATCAAAGTGCCCGAGCGTTTTGTGGCTCCGCACGAAAACTTCTCGATTCCCCCGCCGGACGTAAAACGGGAGTTTCTGAAGGCCAACCCTGAATTCAGCGCCGATGAGATGACTATCAGCTGCGGCAACAATTATCTGACGGCTGTTTCATTTTGCATGACCAAAGATCTGAAGCCGACCGCCTGCCAGAACTTGCGGGATTGCCGAGCGAATGTGATAAGGGTGCCGGCTGTGAGGTAAAGGAACAACGGCAGAAGAGACCGGCGTCTTCGTGCTCCCCCGAGTGCGTCATCCCGAGCGGAGCCACTCTTCAGGCGGAGCGGGGGGCTGGCGAGGGGCCATTTCGCCGCCGTAGCCGGGACATGCACTTCCAGCTTATAGACGTCCATCCATGACTCGGCCAGGTCACGCCAATGAGGATTCATCGCTTCGATCAGGCGAATCTTCTGCTGCGCCGCCACCCCTTGATTTCCTTTTCTCGATTGATAGCGGCATCGGGATAGACAAATTCTTCGTAGTATACGAGTCGGGTCAGGTTGTATCGGCTAGCAAAGCCTGGGAGGAGCTTGTTCTTGTGTTGGAAGACGCGATGAGGCAGGTTTCCGGTGGTGCCCGTGTAGAGGACGTGCGAGCGCGGTCGATTGGTCATGAAGTAGACGAAGAAGCGCTTGTTCTTGGGCATGAGTTCCCGCCTGTATCTTCACACAATGCGTCGTCCCGAAACGCGGCGTAGTTCAGCCGCGTGAGGGATCTGGCGCGGAGCATATGTCTAACATGATCGGGCCAAGCATGTCTGTGACGGATGAACATCGCCAAGGCCGGAGCTGTGGATTCGCGGAGAGCGGTTGCGCTCCCCGCGGAGATCCCTCGGCCCGCCGGTGAAAGCGCGGGCCCTTCGGGATGACGCCGCTGTAGGGCGCCCCCCCGGCTCATACTCACAGTTGAAATCTTCGATCATCGATACAATTCGAGGAGACTCCGACCTACCACCCCCTTGTTTGCAGCATGTGCGCTTCATCCAGGGCGCTGACGGCGAGGCCTTTCATCGCTCCCTGCAGGTCCTCGCTGACTTCAAGTAACACTTTAGGGTCTTGGTAGTGCGTGGCGGCGAGCACG
>JASHQK010000033.1 GCA_030039195.1 Candidatus Sulfotelmatobacter sp. | reverse complement strand
GAAATCCGCAGCCTTGTGCGCTGGCGACGAGAACCGTGCAGTTTTCGGCAAACGGGCGCATGCGGTCGAGGCTGATGACGCTGACCGGAATCTCGACGCGAATGCGCGTGCTGCGGCGCGCGGCTTTGGGTGTGAGAACTTCCATCGCTATTTCTGTCGCAAGGCGGAGCTCGCCCTGCAACCGCGTCTTCAATTCTGACAGATCGCCAGCAAGAAGAGAGTGACGAAAGTAACTCCCGAACACGAAGGCAAAGCGGATCGATTTTTACGGTTGCGGCCCGGAACGCATAATTTCGCCACTCTCTTCGTGCGCTACGGCGGGATAGGCGGTCTGTTTGCGTCGCCGAAGATCGCGGGGCAGCTCGGAACGCAAAAGCCAGAGACCAGCCAGGACCGCAGCGGCCCAGGTCAGCGAAACCAGAGCCAACTGCAGCAGATCGGCGAAACGGTTGCCGCGGGCGGAGTTTAGCGGCACCACGCTTCCTATTTTGACGCTGATCCCTCCCGCGACCGCGGCCACGAGTGCAGCTTTGCCTAATTCGTCCCAACGCAACCCGCCCAGCGGAACGAATCCCTTGCGGTGCAGCAGTAGAGCCAGCACGACGAGGTTGACGCCGATTCCGATATCTGACGCCCACGCGAGCCCGATCACTCCGAAGGAATGAAACAGAATCGAATAGACGGGCAGAGAAGCGACCGTCACGATGCTGACCGCGGTCATGGGAGTGAGAGTGTCGCCGGCAGCATAAAATGCGCGGGCATAAAGGCCCTGGGCGGACCACAAGATCAGGGAGAGCGAGAACCAGAAGAAATAAAGGGCCGTGGTTCGCGCGTCGGCGAAGTCAAAGCGTCCACGCCGGTAGACGAGATCAATGACGGGCAGGGCCGCGGCCATCATCCAGGCAGTCGTGAGCAGCGAGGCGGCACCAACCCGGTAGACGGAATCGTTGACCGTCTGGGCAAATTCCGATAGCCGCTTTTCATTGAACAGGCGCGCGAAGAACGGCAAGGACGCCTGGCCCGTCGCCTGGCCCAAAACCGCGATCGGCACGGCGAACAGGCGTTTCGCGTAATTCAGCCGAGCGATGTCTCCCACCCCGCTGGCGGCGTAATGGCGAAGAATCCAGTCATCCGCCGTCACCAGCGAGACGCCGAGCATGAGCGGGACGGAAAGTTTGACCCACTCGCGAAAGGCGGGATTCATCAGATCGAAGGAGGGGCAATATCCGGTGCCAATGCGAGCGGCGCCGATCACGCTGGCCAGAAACGGTCCGACAAAACTGCCCACCAGCGCGCCGTAGGCCAGCGAGGCGATGCCGAAATGGTGGCCCCCGATGACCCCTCCGGCAATGATGAAGAAGTTGTAGATCAGCGGACCGAATGCGGGAAACAGAAACAACCGATGCGAGAGCAGCACCGCCGAGACTACGCCGCCGACATAAAAGAAAATCTGCGCGGGCAGAAGAATGCGGGTGAGATGAATGCAAAGATCGATCTTTTCCGGAGAAAATCCCTTCACAAACCAGCGAACAAACTGCGGAGCATAGATTTCGGTGAGGATGGTTCCGAGCACGAGCACGGCCGTCATCACGGTGATGATGATGGAGAAAGTTTTCTGAGCATCGGCCTCGCGCTTCTCCGCCAGAAAACGCGTGTAAATGGAAATGAAAGTGATCGAAGCCGCGCCTCCGGCCACGATGTAGTTCAGGAAATCGGGGAGGGTGAAGGCGGCGACGTAGGCGTCGGTCTGCGAGCCCGCGCCGAAGGCATAGGCGATATAGGCTTCGCGAGCATATCCGATGACGCGCGAAGCCATGACGGTTCCCATCAGCAAAAGCGTCGCGGAAAAAGCGGTGTGCTGGTGCGAGGGGCGGAAGAAGCGGAGGAATCTGGTCATTGAGATCCGATAAGAACTCCAATCTTATCGGAATCTCAATGGATCAGAGTTGATCGAAGGTAATCCCCGCCGAAAAATGCGATGCGCGAATCCGTTTTAGGGAATTTCTCTGCGCTCATTGCCGCTCTCTGCGACCTCCGCGATTCAAAGCCTTTTCTATGACAGAGAACTGACCCCCGGATGCGCGCAGAGAGACTAGCGGAATCCGCAAAGAGGAGCGGCAGGAGTCGCATCGGATTCCTGCCGAATCGCTTACACCCCACGCTTTACGGCGCAACCCACACTCTCTTTACAGAAACCAGATCGACCTTGGACTGCTCGCAGCTGAGCCGTATGTTCTGCCATCCCGCCTTCTTGGGCCTCTGGGCAAGAAAGGTCAGTAGATACTGATGCGACAGCCGCCTGTTCGTCTCATCGAGGTAGGGCGAGAACGAAACCGGCGGGCCGGTAAAGCCGATGTAGTAGGCTTCTCCTCCGGTCTGCTCGGCTAAATCAGAGAGATAGAGCTGGCCCCAGTAGGATTCCCAATAGCTGTGGCCGAAGTGGCCGGCAGACGGTTCGTAAATCGCAGAAACCATGATGTGGGCGCGCAGGGCGTCATCAATGGCAGCATCGAGATAAGGATCCAATAGATTGAACTCCCCGTAGTAGCGGTCAATGCCGTCGGTGACCATTACCACGGCGCGGCGAGTTGCACCGCTGTCGGGCCAGCGTTTGGCCAGATCAGAGAGGGAGAAATAGGGGCTGGCATTGACGCCTCCGATTCCCTGCGGCAGCCGCAGCGACTTGGCCGCAGCGGCGTGATCGGTGGTCAGATTTTGCAGGACGACGGCGGTCCCGTTTTGCATGTAGGCCACGCCGACCCTGGTTGTATCGGGCTGGCTCTCGATGAACTTGCGGATTTCATCCAGTTCGGTGCCGAGATTTTCGCTGGCGCTGTCGTCAATCAGAACGAACAGATCCAAGGTGGCATGATCGCCGGTCGCGGGAATCCACTCCGTCACCTTGTCACGAGTTTTTCCCTGAAAGACGATCACGTCATCCTGATTGATGACTGGCACTGCTGTTCCTTTTCGCGGTTCGACGGTGACTACCACCTGGGTGGGAACTCCTTGCTCCCCAGCCGATTCTTGAGCCAGAGCCGTCGCCGCCAAGCCGGGCGACAGAGACGCGGCGAGAACCGCGGCTAACGCAACGCATCTTTTCATTGGTCTTGCCCTTTCCGGAATTCTTAGCCTGTAGCTAACTTTCCTGTATACGTCTTTAGATGTGCAGAGATCACCTACTGGATGCGCGAACCGGCGGCGACGGCCACCAGAGCTTTTGAAACTCAGGGCGGATCGATCGCCAACCTCAGTTTTGACGATGCCAGATACGTCTATGTATATCAATAGCTTAGCGCTTGACCTTCCTTTGATGCGCATTTGAGAAGCGGTGCATTGCCGGCGCGCTCCCGAAATGCGATGGTGCTCTTCGACGGAGCAAGACTCCCGCCGGGAGGCAAACATGGCGGCACAACCGAATCAAGTGATGACGGATTTCTGTGAACAGGTCAACCCGCGCCTGCTGTCGGAGATCCGGCGGCTGCGGATCCGATCCGACATGCTGCGCATCCAGCAGAGTTGGTTCGCGGCGCCGGAGAAACGCGTTCTGGTATGGCTGGCAGCGCATACGCCGGAGTCAGTGAATCCTGACCATCTGACGATTCTGGGCCTGGCGGCGCAGATCGGCGCAGGCGCGTTCTACGCTCTAGCCCGGTCGAATCGCCTGGCGCTGCTCGGGGTGATCGTCTGCTTGGCTTTGAACTGGCTCGGCGATTCTCTCGACGGCACTTTGGCTCGGGCGCGGCAATGCCAGCGTCCACGCTACGGCTTTTACGTCGATCACATGGTCGATACAGTCGGTGCCCTCGCGCTTATGGCCGGACTCGCGGCCTCCGGCTACATGCATCCACGGATCGCGATCGGCCTGCTCGTAGGCTTTCTCGTGCTCTCCATCCAGTCGTATCTTGCGACTCACGCTCTGGGCGAGTTCAGGCTCTCGTTCTGGCGGTTCGGTCCGACCGAATTGCGCATTCTGCTGGCAATCGGAAACCTCGCCCTGTTCTGGAGACCTGTGGCGCACATCTTCGGTCGCGCGTATCGGCTGTTTGATGTCGGCGGAGCGATTGCAATTGTTGGCATGGCGTTGATCGTGGTTGCATTCACGATCAGGAACACAGTTCGACTTTATCGCGACGAGAGGATTGCACAGTGAACTCCGGAAGCTGGGTGCGCGATCAGAAGGAGCGCGGCAATCCGCGAGCGCATGCGGCGAGGAAATCGACTCTGGCGCGATGGGGCAAGTTCAATCTGGTGGGCGCGATCGGCATTGGCGTGCAGTTTGGCGGGTTGTTTCTGCTGAAAGGAGTGCTGCACCTGCACTATTTGGTCGCAACGGCGATCGCGGTCGAGCTGGCCGTGCTGCACAACTTCATTTGGCATGAGCGCTTCACGTGGGCGGATCGGGTAATGCCGCACGCGATGCCGATAAATTCCCGCCGAACAGGGTGGAGAGGGCCGTCGTGCGTTTCGCTACGCCGGCTTGGACGTTTTCATCTAGCCAACGGAGCGGTCTCGATTCTTGGCAACCTCGCTGCGATGAAGGCCATGGTTGATCTCGGACACATGAACTATCTCATCGCGAATGCCATCGCCATTGCTTTGTGTTCCCTGGTCAACTTTCTGTTGAGCGATCAGTGGGTGTTCGAGAGTTGATGCGCTGGCGATCAACAGCGCGGTTCAATGCACGGTCCTGTTTCATCGAGGCGCGAGGACGCGATAGTTCAAATGGACCACGCCGTCGGGAAACCTCTTGGTCGAAAGCAGCTTGAGCGAAATGGATCGGTGGCGGGGCTGGATTAACGGTATGCCTTCGCCGATCAGGATCGGAATCACGTGGATGCTGAACTCGTCGATTTCGCCTTCGTCGAGGAACGAAGCGATGATCTCGCCGCCTCCCATCATCCAGATATCCTTACCCGGCTGGGCCCGCAAGCGTTACGCGAATGGCTTGATCGGCTCTTTTACTTGCTCGAAACCTTGTAACAGCGAGCCTTGCGGCTGGCGGGAAAACAGATAGTTCTTAACCTTCAAGCCGAATTCGCCTGCTTTCATGCCCATCTCGATCCCCTTGGTGTAGGTCTTTCGCCCCCACAGGATCGTGTCGACGGTTTTGAAGAAAGCGCCATAGCCGTAGTTGCCTTTGGGCCGAGGCCGATCGAGCCACGAGACATCTCCATCTGGGCGGGCGATGTAGCCGTCCGCGCTGATCGCGACGAACACGATAATTTTCCTCGACTTCTTCATACGGCCTGTCTCCTCGAACGTCGGTAAATTGCGAAAGTAGATTTACGGGACTCTGATTAAAGGCCCTCAGCGGCTAAAGCCGCTCCTCAGAAACGCTGATTTTGCGGACGGCCTCGAAGGCCGTCCCTTTCAAGAACGTGCGTTAATCAGAGTTTTCTATGTCCCGGAAAACCCGGAGTCGTTGCCGACGGCATGGTTCCCGTGCGAAGACGAATCACATCTTAAGCACAACTTTCCCGTAATTCGCGCCGTCTTCGAGCAACTTATAGGCATCGACGGCGCGGTCGAGTGGAAACACCTCTCCGATCTGCGGGTTCAGATGGCTTGCCGCAATCCATGCCGAGAGCTGGCGCCAGGCTGGTTCCATGACTTCGGGTTTTTGCGATAGATAGCTCAGCCACAATCCTTGCACGCTGGCGGATTTCGCGTAGAGCGCGCGGACGTCGAGTTTGGGCTGCTTTCCCGTCGCTGTGCCGTACTGGATCACACGTCCGAAGTCGCGCAGACAGCGCAGACTCTTGGCCGTGTGGTCGCCGCCGAGCATTTCGAATACGGCATCGACGCCTTCGCCGCGTGTGAGATTCTTCACGACTTCTTCGTAGTCGTGCTGCTTGTAATTGATGGCATGCTGCAGTCCGAGTTCCATGACGCGGGCAAGTTTCTCGTCGGAGGACGATGTACCGTACATCTCGACGCCCAGCAGACGCCCGATCTGCACGGCTGCGGTGCCCACACCTCCGGCGACAGCATGGATGAGGACGCGGGGTGTGCGCTGCCGCGGTTCGCCCGGGGGGACAGCCGACGGCGGCTGTCCTGCGGCGCTGGTCATCCCCGCTTGCCAATAGCCAAGGTAGGCGGTGAAGTAATTCACCGGAAATGCGGCCGCCTGTTCGTCGGTCCAGGCGTCTGGAATAGTCCATAACGCACGCAGGTAGGCTGTGGTCCTTTCCGCAAACGCGCCCCATTGCGCGTAGCCCATGACCCGGCGTCCGGTTTCGTCCGCGCCGGCGAATTCGCGCCCGACAATCAGAGGGGGCGCAGGCATGCCGGGATATCCGCCCTTCGTGGTCATCACGTCGGCGAAGTTCAGGCCTCCGGCGGTGACTCGGATAATCGCCTGTCCGGGCTTGGGAGTGGGCTCAGGAACGTCCTGAACGTGAAGACCATCCAGACCGGAGAGTTGTGCAAGTACGAGTGCTTTCATGCGCAAAAGTGTAGCAGGCGAGGATGCCGATCACATCTGCCGCCCGTTGGCCCGCCATTTACAGCGGGTATATACTGCAGGAGATTAGATCCCTTTCCACCCGGCCGCGCCCCACTTAGGCCGGGACGGGGCGCATATTCATCCCCGGACTATTTCGCGCCCTGACATTCGCAAGGCCGATTCTTGCCGGGGGCGGCGAGAAGACGGCAGCGGGGCATCGTGCCGAGAGACGGGCAATGCTGCATGCTGCATCCGCGGGGAGGTTGCCGTGGATATTGTTCTTGTACGTTTTCTTTTCGTCATCGTAGTTACCATCACTTGCTTTCTCATCCAGCCCTTCGGACGACCGGCCCTGGTCGATGCAGGGATTGGTGGCGTGATCGGTGCCGCCATCGTCTTGTTCGAGTGGAAGCTTCGCACCGTCAGCTTGAAACGGCTGATCGGCGCCGCGATTGGCAGCATCTTGGGAATCTGCGGGGCTTACCTGTTCGCTCTGGTCATCCGGAACAGCGTTCCCCCCGGCAACACGCAGAGCTTCCTGCAAATCCTGGTCATGCTGTTGATGGCGTATGTGGGCTTGATCGTCGGCGCAAACAAAGGCGATCTGCTGAACCTCGCGGCGCTGGGCGGAATTTTTGGCGGCGAAAAACAGTCGAAGAAGAGCTACAAGATTCTGGATACCAGCGTCATCATTGACGGCCGCATCGCCGATATCGCGGAGACCGGCTTTCTCGACGGCATCATTGTGACGCCACAGTTCGTGCTGCGCGAACTACAACTTGTAGCCGATTCCGCTGACTCGCTCAAGCGCAACCGAGGCCGCCGCGGTCTCGACATCCTGCAGCGCCTGCAGAAAGTTGCCAACCTGCAGATTCAGATCGTGGAAGATGATTTTCCCGCTATTCGCGAGGTCGATCTCAAGCTGATCGAACTGGCCAAGATGTACGAAGGAAAAATCATCACCAACGATTTCAATTTGAATAAGGTCGCCCAGTTGCAGGGCGTGGAAGTGCTGAACATCAACGAACTCGCCAATTCGCTGAAGCCGATTGTGCTGCCCGGAGAGACCATGCGCGTGTTCATCCTGAAAGAAGGGAAAGAATACAACCAGGGCGTCGCGTATCTGGACGACGGCACCATGGTGGTAGTCGATAATGCGCGCAAGATGATCGGCAAGACGATCGATGTTTCGGTCACGTCCGTGCTGCAGACGACGGCCGGAAAAATGATCTTTGGCAAGTGGGATGAGCGGGCGACGTTCTCACGTCCGGCAGCGGCGACTTCGCCGCACACGCCTGCGGTCGCAGTACCGGTCACGGGGACGACCACGGCGGCCGTGCCGAGCCCCAGCGTAGAAACCAAGCCAGGAGTGTAAGGACTGGACGCTGTCGCAGGCGTCGCTACGCTCCGCGGGCGGAGGAATGCCTCCGCCTCCGCCCCTACACTTTCCTCTCTAATCCTTGCTCGGCTTCTTCGCGGTCAGATCGCACGAGCTTCGAACCATATCGAGATTGAGCCCCGTGGGTGAGAATTCGGCGATCTGCCGTCCGCTGCGTGTGGGCATCGCGATATTGAAGACTTGCGCGCCCATCAATCCGCGGATCGTGCCCTTGTCCATGGAGAGGTACTGATTCGGGAGCCAGTTCCAGCCGTGATAGCCGTGGTAGTCGTCGATGCGAACTTCGACCTCCAGTTGGGGCTGTCCCCAGAAACCGGGACGGTTCGGAGGTGGAAGGCGAACACCGGGATTGAACTCGCCCTGTTTCAGCTTGCCAGCCTCGCAGAATAGCTCGACTCGGGGCTTGTAAGTCTGATCTTCGCGGAAGTAATCATTGGCCAGAAGTTCGAAGCGAACTTTCTTGGCTCCTGTCATCTTGTCTTCCGACCGAAATACCATCCAGTTGCCGCCGGCAGAAACGCCGTCCTGCTCACCCTGATATGGGCTCATGGCGCCGCTCTGCGCCATGAGCGAGATTGCGGCGACGCACAGGAGCGCCAGGGAGCAGCCGAAAACTTGGGCCACGCCAGTCCATCGTTTCGCTTTGCCAATAGAGAGCCAATCGTTCACAGTGTCCTCCACACAACTTTCCCTAGTTATATTGAACCCCGAAGCGGGGGAAAAAGTTGCTTGTTGGAGTCCCGGCATCGAAATTCAAGACAGGACGGTTCCGGCCAGAGGAACTAGCGCGTGTCGATCTTCAGATCCAGATACACTTGCGAGCGTTCGTCGAACTGGCTGACGGACTTAGTCGCGCTCTTGTGACCCTTGTATTGAGCGTAGATCTCATAGTCGACTGCGGTGGAAAGCGCAGGAAAGCGATAGGTTCCATCTTGGCCGACGATATAGGTCTTGATGGAACGGGTTTGGGTGTTGGTCAGATAAACGATGGCGTCGGGCAGAGGATTATCCTGAGGGTCGAGCACTTTTCCCAACACAAGCTTGCCTGTCGATTTTTCTTTTTTGTCGGGAGTGGCGCTGGTCAAATTTGCCAGCAGAAGCAGCAGGGCACACACGGCCGCCCCGGCCAACACAATTCGCTGGTGAATCATGATGGCCTCATTGTCTCACGTGCAAGCTGTTCCGGGCGATCTAGTAGGTGAGATGCAACCCCGTATCCTCACGCTCATCGTTGTAGACGTGAACCTTGACGTCCTGCACCAGGTGCAAGGGCCTGCCGTCGGGGCCTTTAACGCCTTTCACATTGGCGGTCAGGATGTAGTTGCCTTCTCCGGCGGGAACTCGCTGGGCAAACTCGCCGTGGTGGTCCGAATAGACCTCCCAGCGAGTCTTCTTGGGTTTGTCGGTCGCGCGCCGGATCTTGACGGTAACGCCGTACACCGGCTGATTGTCAGGCCCCCAGACGGTACCAAAAATGACCGCATAGGGCTGACCAGGCTTGACCTGCTGATTAGGACTCGCACGCAGCGGGACCGAACCGACCTCAGCCACACCAAGGCTTATGAGCGCGGCTGCAAGAATTCTGAAAAAAGGAAATGGCGGGCGCGGCTTAGGAGTAGTCACCGTCTTCATTTTCCTCGTCCACTTCTTCTTCTTCCTCGTCCTCGTAGCCCTCCTCGACAGCTTTCAACTCCAGCGGATTCGTGGTGACCACTTCAAAATCGGTGCCGCATTCGGGGCAAGAGATCACTTCTCCCTCGTCCACTTCTTCCTCTTCCACATCGAGATCGTTTTCGCATTCAGGACATAAAACCATAAAGCCTCCGTCCGCCATTAGATCCTCCTGATAATATTTAGATTCTCCCCGCCTGTTGGTCAAGGGGATCAGGCCGAAACCGGGCTGCCGGTGTGGGGCGAGGGTTTCGAAGGCATCCGCGAAACGCTCGTGTTTGTGGGAATCAAATCCTTTTGGCAGCTCGGCACAAACACCATGTTCTCGATTGCAAGAATTATCTCCGCTACCGCTCTTACAATTGCCGCTTTCGCCTTCCTCACTTCGACCAGTGCGGCGCAATCGCCGGGTTCCGAGAAAGGCGCTCCCGCCGACCCGCAAATCGCGGCGGCACTGCAGCAGATTTCCGCGGAGCACATTCGCGCCAACATTGAGAAGCTGGTCAGCTTCGGAACGCGCTCCACGCTTTCCGCGCAGGACGACGCGTCGATCGCGAAAGGCCGCGGGATTGGCGCGGCGCGCGAGTGGATCAAATCGGAGTTCGCGCGCTACTCCAACGAGTGCGGCGGCTGCCTGGATGTCAAGACCGACAGCTTTACTCAGCAACCCGCCGAGCGGATTTCCAATCCCACCGAGATCACCAATGTTTATGCGGTGTTGAAGGGCACGAGCCCGGAGAACGCGAAGCGCATTGTGCTGGTTACCGGACATTACGATTCGCGCGACAGCGATAATTTCGACACGGCCGGCGACGCTCCGGGCGCGAACGATGACGGCAGCGGCACGGCCGTCAGCTTGGAGTGCGCGCGCGTGCTCAGTAAATTGAAATTTCCGGCGACGATTATTTTTCTGACCGTCGCAGGAGAGGAGCAGGGACTCTACGGCAGCCATCACTTCGCGAAGATGGCAAAAGACCAAGCCTGGGATCTGGAAGCAGTTCTCAATAATGATATCGTCGGCGGGGACAACAACCTGGGGCAGGATCCATCTGTGGTTCGCGTATTTTCTGAAGGCATTCCGGTCGCCGCCACGGATCAGGAAATCCGCCGCATTCGCATGCTCGGCGGCGAAAGCGATTCCGGATCGCGCGAACTGGCCCGCTATATTGCCGACACGGGCCGCACCTACGATACCGGCGTGAAGCCGATGCTCGTATTCCGCCTCGACCGCTACTTGCGCGGCGGCGACCACTATTCTTTCAATCAGGAAGGATTTTCCGCCGTCCGCTTCACCGAATATCGCGAAGATTTTCACCATCAGCATCAGAATCCGCGAACGGAAAACGGCATCGAATACGGCGATTTGCTGAAGTTCGTCGATTTCGATTACGTGGCGCATGTGGCGCGCCTGAATGCGGCAACCCTGGCGTCACTGGTGGCAGCGCCTGCGCCTCCGGCCAATGTGCATTTACTGACGAAAGGTCTGGAGAATGACTCCACCCTGACCTGGGAAGCGTCGCCTGGTGGCCTGGCTACTGCGTATGAAATCGTTTGGCGTGCGACGAGCAGTCCGGATTGGGAACACGTGCAGAATGTCGGCAACGTTACGCGCTTCACCATGCCGACTTCGAAAGACGAGAACATTTTCGCGGTGCAGGCCGTCGATGCCGCCGGCCATCGCAGCCTGCCGGTAGTTCCGGTTCCCGAGCGCTAAAGCTCGCGGGCCACAGCGAACGAGTAGAATAGACTAGCGGGGGAAGTCCAAATCGCGCTTTGAAAGGGCGCGGCTTCGAGCCGCGCCGTAAATAGTGCAGTTTAATCGCGGCTTTAGCCGCAGAACGGGATCAGGCCCAAGGAATCCGTGAGACGTGGCGAACCAATGACGTTAAGCCTGCCGCCCTTTACCCGGGCGGTGATCTGGCTGCTAGGAATCAACACCAGCGTTTTTCTGCTGATGGAAGTTTTCGACTTGGCTCGAATCCCAGTCTCAGACTACATCTACACATATTTCGAGCTTAGTCCGTTCCGGGTCGTGCAGCATGGCTGGATCTGGCAGATCCTCACCTACAGCGTCATTCACGTGGGATTCTGGCACTGGTTCGGCAATATGCTCGGCCTGTGGATGTTCGGAGCCTCGGTTGAAGACGCCTGGGGGCCGCGCCGCTTTGTGGAGCTGTACATCGTTGGCGTGATCGGTGCCGCTATTTCAACGATTGCGCTTTCCTATGCCCACATTCTGGGCAATCCCCTTCAGCCGACGGTGGGAGCGTCCGGTGGCGTGTTCGCGGTTCTGATCGCCTTCGGCATGATGTTTGGCGATAACGAGATCATGCTGATCCCGTTTCCCTTCATGCTCAAGGCCAAGTATTTTGTGGGAATTCTGATCGTCGCTACGGTCGCGCTGGCCATGTCGGGTGGAGGAAATATCGCATACGTCGCGCATCTCGGAGGGCTATTTTTTGGATGGCTATACGTTCGGCGCGGTCCGAAGCCAGCCATGGTCAACGTCGGATTCGGCGAACGCTATTACGGCCTGCGTAATTCCTACTATCGCTGGAAGCGCCGCCGCGCCGCACGGAAATTCGAAGTCTACATGCGCGAGCATGATCGGAAAGTTGAATTCGACGAGCACGGCAACTACATCCCTCCTGACGATGAATCGCGTAAGAGCAACGGCGGCGGCAAATCGGGATGGGTGAATTGAACTCGCCGTTCGGCCGACGTTCGCTTCGCTCGCAAAAACCGCTAAACAGCGATTGTCATCCTGAGGCCCGCGTTCTGTGCGGGTCGAAGGACCTATGCAGTCCGCTGACGACGAGCACAATCCATAGGTCCTTCGCTTCGCTCAGAATGACAGTGGGAAGAATTCGCGAAAATTGTTGAGCACCTCTGCCGGCAATCCCTCCCGACGTGCTTTTCCTTTGAATCCCAGATCATGACCGGCGCCTTCGACGACCATCAGCCTCGTCTTGCCGGGGATCATCTTCATGGCTTGTTCCAATTCCTCAATCGAGCCGAACGGATCGCGCGTGCCGTGCACGCACAAGGCTGGCGTGCGCAGGTCTGGCAGATGCTGTGTGCGCTGCTGCTCGGGGCGTCGCGGCGGATGCAGCGGATAAGAAAGCAGCAGCAATCCTGAGGCAATCTCGGGTTCTTCGGCGCAGAGCATGCTCGATTGACGCCCGCCGTAAGAGTGTCCGCCGAGAAAAATGTGGGGTGCCCCACTTCTCGCCGATGTTGCGAGAACTGGGAATTTTTCGATCTGATTCTCGAGAACATTTTTCATGCTCGCAACAGCATTCTTCAGTCCCTCGCGGTCATGCGCGGCATCGCCCGGCCCCGGGGGGCCCCAGGATCGCGACTGCCGAAAAGGCAGATCGCAGCGCAGAACAGTGAATCCTGCCGAACAGAAAGCCTCGCCCAGCGCGACCAGCAGTGGCCCCTGTGAATTTCCGCCAGCACCGTGGGTGAGGATCAGGCCGTGGTTGTTCGGATCGTCGGGGACGTGCAGAAATCCGCGAACGTGAGGTTCGACGGAGTCGTCGGCGAAAGGCTGCGCGTGTGGGCCGGGCAAGCGACTATTCTAAACGCAACGAGCCACGAGGAGATCGCGGCAATGCCCGGCTAGGCACCTAGGACCGACAACTCAGGTTTCTTCGGGTGGACGTGAATCTGCACGTTCGTTCCTTTAGGAAATTGCTGAACGATGCTGTCAATCTCGGCCTCGGATGAGTAAAGGTCTCCCAAATAATACCCAGAGTAGTAGTCGTCGTTCACCCGATATGAATAGCTGATCTCCGCGCGATAACTCGTTCCATTGCGACCTGAACAGGAACGCACGACTGCTTGCTCTACCGTCCCTGGTAGCAAAGGCCAATTCGAGCTGTTCGGGTACCGAAGCGTCCTCCAGAAGCGGGGCCATTTCGCGATGGCTACTCCGCTGACGAAGAGAAGGAGCAGCGTGAATAAATCGTCAAGTTTCAAGACTGCGTTCCTTTTCGACGTTCACTTCGCTCAGCGTTTCATACACCTTCACAATCTCGATCTCATTCCCCAGCCGCGCCCAGCAGCGCAGCATATCGGGATCTTCCTGGGCCGCGCGTCGGGCGTCTTCGGATTTCCAGTAGCGCAGCAGGACGTACTGCCCCTCGCGATCGCGGTAGAGAAGATCGCGTCCGTAGCGTTTTTGGGTGAGGATGGATGTGAGTTCATGCCAAGTCGCCAGCGACGCGGCTTCCATACCGGGAACGGGTTTCCAGACAGCCACAGACAATATCTCTTCTCCTGCAGGAGCGGTTTGCGGCATAAGTGGGGATTATAGCGCGGAGCAGTCGGCATTCAGCTAAAGCGTTGTGCGGGGGCGGACGCCCTCGTCCACCCCGCGGAGCGATAGCGACACGTGCGACCGCGTCGACAAACCTCTGCATTTTGCCTCGCACGAAACGGCGTTAATTGCGCGCCCGCGCGCAACCCTGGGACCCCGGACGAAGGCGTCCGAGGCTACACACGCGTTGGCCTGCCACTGCGTGTCTGCTTCTTCGGCGCTTCCGGATGCACGATCTGCTCGGCTTCTTCGCTGGTAACGGTGTGCAGCCGCATGAAATTCGTTGAACCGGAAGCCTGGCGTGTGCCGGCGACAACTCCCAGCACCTCTCCCGGCTCAATGATGCCTCGCCGAACCAGATCCTGCTCCGACATGACCACCATTTGCTCGATGGAGTGAGCCTGGCGGCAGCGCACGGGATGAACTCCCCAATACAGATTCAGGCGATGCACGACGGGCACGACGTGTGTGAACGCATAGATCGGCGCCTTGGGCCGATGCTTGGAAATCATGCGCGCGGTGTTGCCGGTTTCGGTGAAGATGGCGATCGCGCCCATGGGCAGGTCTTCGGCCGCGTGTGCAATCGAGTCACAGATCGTTTCGGCGACGGAAAGTTGATGCCGATGTTCGCGTCGCCGACGTGGCTGCGTGAAAGCCCGCATGTTCGATTCAGCTTCGACTATGATGCGCGCCATAATCGAAACCGATTCCCGTGGATACTGCCCGCTGGCGGTCTCGGCGGAAAGCATGACGGCGTCAGAGCCGTCGAAAATAGCATTCGCTACATCACTGGTCTCCGCCCGCGTTGGACGCGGGTTTTCGATCATCGACTCGAGCATCTGCGTGGCCGTGATCACCGGCCGTCGCCAAGCCGCGGCGCGGCGGATCACATGCTTCTGGATGACGGGAACTTTTTCCGGCGCGACCTCCACGCCGAGATCCCCGCGCGCGACCATGACCGCGTCAGCCACTTCGAGAATTTCTTCCAGATGATCGATGGCTTGCGGCTTTTCCAGCTTGGCAATGACTGGAATCTCGCTGCCATGCGAAGAGATGATCTGCCTGGCCAGGCGCACATCGGCTGCGGTGCGCACGAACGAAAGAGCCACTGCGTCGACGCCGTATTTCAGGCCGAATTCCAGGTCCTTGCGATCTTTTTCCGTAAGAGCGGGAATGGAAAGCGCGATACCCGGAAGGTTGATCCCTTTATGCTCGCCGAGCATGCCACCGTG
Source organism: Candidatus Sulfotelmatobacter sp. (assembly GCA_030039195.1). Lineage (GTDB taxonomy): Bacteria > Acidobacteriota > Terriglobia > Terriglobales > Acidobacteriaceae > Sulfotelmatobacter. Next base: position 14,477 of record JASHQK010000033.1, on the reverse strand, counting down.
AACCACGTCGCAGACGACGTCTTTGCCGCGGACGGAGCGAACGCGAAGTTCGATGAGACCATCGCTCAGCAGGATCTGCGCGCCGGTCGTGACTTCGCGGGCGAGATCGGGAAATGTGGTCGAGATGCGCGTGGCTGTTCCGAGAACATTCTGCGGCGTAATGGTCACGACCGAGGCGGTCTGCAGCAGAACGGGCTCGTGCGCTTCAAGTTTGCCGGTACGAATTTTCGGACCTTGCAGGTCCTGCAGAATACAAACGGTGCGATGCTCGCGCTCGGCCGCATGGCGCAGGCGAGCTATATTGTGCGCATGCTCTTCGTGCGAGCCATGGGAAAAATTCAGGCGAGCAACGTCCATCCCCAGGCTGAGCAGGTCGCGCATCGCCGCTTCGGAGCTCGAAGCCGGCCCGATGGTGCAGATGATCTTGGCGCGCCGTCCGTTGCGGGTAGACTTGTCCGCCTTGATTTCTGCTTCGTTCCTCAATCATTCTCCAAATCAGACCGCGGGTAAGTAATTTTCGGGAAAACAAAAGTTTAAGCGATCGCGGGACGTGCAGCTGATTTTCTCGTGTCATCCTGAGGCCCGCGTTTCTTGCGGGCCGAAGGACCTATGCACTGCGCCGACGAGCCGCACAGGCGCTTCGGCGAAAAAAGCGCGGCTCAGAATGACATTGCGTTGAAACTGACGGAGATTCCAGCGAACTCACTCCGCTCTGCGGTTGTTGATTGCGGTCAGCTCTTTCCCCAGTCTGGCGCGCGGGAACAACAATGCATTCAACTCCGATCCGACCAGCACAACCAGAGACACCATATACATCCAGACCAGCAACGCCATGCCTGCCCCGAGTGACCCGTAAATCGTGGTGAAATCGCCGAAATGCTGCAGATACCCGCGGAATCCAAGGGTCACCGAAAACCACAGAGCCGTCGCCAGCGTCGCGCCCGGAATGACGCTATGCCAGGGCTGCGTGCGCGGCACGGCATTGTGATAGATCAACGCAATCACGCAAATGCTGGTGAGCGAGGCGATCAACCACCGAATGCCACCCCACAAGAGCAAGATGTAAGCGCTGAAATCCGGATCGATGTACGTCAGCAGGCGCGTTTCAAATTTGCTGCCCACAGCCACCAAAACGGTAGCAAAGGTCATCGGGACGAGCGCGAAAATGACCAGGCCGAACGCAATGAAGCGCTCTTTCACCAAGCCCCACGTTTTGGGCAGTTCGTAGCAACGCCGGAAACCGTCCATCCAGGAGATCACCACGCCAGAGGCAGTCCACAGCGTAATCAGCGATGTCGTGAACAAAAATCCGACGGGATGCTTCGCCGTCCCTTTCAGGTAGGTCATGGCGGTGTTGCTGCCCGCGGGCAAAATGCTGCCCAGGGCATAGGAGATCTCCCGCAAATACGGTCCGCCTTTGCGCCAGCTCGCGAGCGAAGCGCCGATGATCAGCAGAACGGGAAAGAAAGTGAAAATCGCAGAATAGGCCGACGCTTTCGCTGTGGCAAAGGCGTCGTGCTGGAAAGCACGCCAGGTCGAGATCCGCAAAAGCCGGAGTAAGCGAAACATGCGCTGCCCTAGATTAGGGCCGGGAGGTATGGCGCGCAAAGAGGGAAGTGCGGGAGGTTCCTCAATGCGCACTCGCTGGGGGGTCGCGTGCATCCTTAAATAGTTAAAAGTTAGGTCGGGAGCGAATTCTATACGCTCCCGACCTGATTTCGCTACGGATTATTCTGCTGCCGGTAATTCCGCCGGCAGGTCTTCGTTTTCGCCCTCATGCCGCATGAGCTCGAGAGCGCGCTCGGCCTCTTCGTAGGCTGCCGAAACTTCCGCCTGCACCTTGGCGGCAGCTTCTTCCATTTCTGGCGAGAGGCGCACGTTGCGGTAATATTCCATGCCGGTGCCGGCAGGGATCAGGCGTCCGACGATGACGTTTTCTTTCAGACCGCGCAGGTGATCGACCGCTCCCTGGATGGAAGCTTCGGTGAGCACTCGCGTGGTCTCCTGGAACGACGCCGCCGAGATGAACGAATCCGTCGAGAGCGATGCCTTCGTGATGCCCAGCAGCAGCGGCCGTCCGGTAGCCGGTTTGCCGCCCTGTGCAATCACGCGCTCGTTCTCTTCGCGGAAGCGGAACTTGTCGAGCTGCTGCTCGAGCAAGAACGACGTATCGCCCACGTCTTCGACTTTCACCCAGCGCATCATCTGGCGAACAATCACTTCGATGTGCTTGTCGCTGATGTTCACGCCCTGCAGCCGGTAGACTTCCTGGATTTCGTTGACTAGGTAAGCCTGCAGCTCTTTTTCGCCGAGCACAGCCAGGATGTCGTGCGGGTTGAGCGGGCCATCCATCAAAGGCTCGCCAGCTTTCACCCGTTCGCCTTCCTGCACGTTGATGTGAACGCCACGCGGAACCGAGTATTCCTTCTCTGTTCCGTTGTCGGCAACGACGTAGACTTTGCGCTGGCCTTTCGAAACCTCGCCGAACTTGACCGTGCCATCGATTTCGCTGATGACCGCGGTTTCATGCGGCTTGCGGGCTTCGAACAGTTCGACCACGCGCGGCAGACCACCGGTGATGTCTTTCGTCTTGGTGGTTTCGCGTGGGATCTTGGCCAGCACGTCGCCGGGGCTGACCGTGTCGCCATCGGCCACCATCAGGTGCGAACGCGACGGCATCAGGTAGCGCTTGCTGGATTTGCCTTTGATCACGATCGCGGGTTGGCGCTTCTCGTCCGGAGAATCGCCGACCACGTGCCGCGACAAGCCCGTGACTTCGTCGACTTCTTCGTGCAGCGTCACGCCTTCCTGCAGGTCTTTGAACTGCACCGTGCCGCCGATTTCCGTCAGAATCGCAAAGGTGTAGGGATCCCACTCGACCATAATTTGCCCGAGCGTCACCGGATCGCCTTCGTTGACCTTGACCTTGGCGCCGTACACGACCGAGTAGCGCTCGCGCTCGCGGTTCTTGTCGTCAACCACTGCGATTGAGCCTTGGCGGTTCATGACAACCAGATCGCCGGTTTTCGACTTCACTGTTTGCAGTCCGATGAAGCGCACCGTACCGTTGTTCTTGGCTTCGAGGCGTGACTGCTCCGAAACTCGCGATGCCGTGCCGCCGATGTGGAAGGTACGCATGGTGAGCTGCGTTCCGGGTTCGCCGATCGACTGCGCCGCGATGACGCCGGTCGCTTCGCCCAGTTCGACGAGGCGTCCGGAAGCCAGGTTGCGGCCGTAGCACATCACGCAGACGCCGCGCTTCGATTCGCACGTCAGCACGGAGCGGATCTTCACGCGCTCAATGCCGGCAGCCTGAATCGCTCCCGCGAGGTCTTCGGTGATTTCCTGGTTGATATCGACGATGACGTTGCCGTCATAGTCTTTAATTTTCTCGAGCGACACGCGGCCGACGATGCGATCGCGGAGCGGTTCGATGATTTCGCCCGCTTCTACGATGCCTTGCACGTAGATGCCGTCGACGGTGCCGCAATCGTATTCGCTGATGATCACGTCCTGCGCCACGTCGACCAGACGCCGCGTGAGATAACCCGAATCGGCGGTCTTGAGCGCCGTGTCGGCCAATCCCTTGCGGGCGCCGTGCGTCGAGACGAAGTATTCGAGCACCGTGAGGCCTTCACGGAAGTTGGCCGTAATCGGCGACTCAATAATTTCGCCCGAAGGCTTGGCCATCAGTCCGCGCATGCCGGAGAGCTGGCGAATCTGCTGTTTCGATCCGCGAGCGCCGGAGTCGGCCATGACGTAAATCGGATTGAGCTCGCCTTCCTTGTCGCGCTTCTGCATCTCGCCGAACATTTCGTCGGCTACCTTTTCCGTGATCGCCGACCAGATTTCGATGACTTTGTTATAGCGCTCGCCGTTGGTGATGGCGCCGTCCAGATATTGCTGCTGAACGCTGACCACCTGCTTCTCGGCGTCTTTTACCAGGACTTTCTTGTTGTCGGGGATGACCATGTCATCGATGCCGATCGACAGGCCGGCGCGTGTGGCGAAGCGGAAGCCCAGCGTCTTGACTTCGTCGAGCATCTTGACCGTGGTCTCGAGTCCAAACTTCAGGTAGCCGTAGTTGACCAGCGCGCCGATGCCCTTCTTCTTCAGAAGCCCGTTGATAAAGGGCATGCTTTGCACGCCGCCCTTGCCGTCGGGCACGTTCTTCGGAAGATGATCGTTCAGGATGGCCCGTCCAACCGTCGTATTGATGAACGAACGATCGACCTGCACCGGATCCGTGTGAATGATGTCCTGATCGTCGTACGCGGTGGTCAGGTCCACCAATTCGCCCGAGTAGCGCAGCCGGATCGGGGTCAGCGTTTCGACTTCGCCCGCATTGAGCGCCATCAGTACTTCTTCGATATTGGCGAATGCGCGTCCTTCCCCCTTCGCGCCCGGCTTGGCCTTGGTCAGATAATAGAGACCGAGAACCATGTCCTGCGTTGGCACGGTGATCGGTTGGCCGGATGCGGGCGAAAGAATGTTGTGCGAGGCCAGCATCAGCACGCTCGCTTCGACCTGTGCTTCCGGAGACAGCGGAATGTGCACCGCCATCTGGTCGCCGTCGAAGTCGGCGTTGAACGCCGTGCAGACCAGCGGGTGAATCTTGATGGCCTTACCTTCCACCAGCACCGGCTCAAATGCCTGAATGCCGAGGCGGTGCAGCGTGGGAGCGCGGTTTAGCAGCACGGGGTGATCCTTAATCACTTCTTCCAGGATGTCCCAAACAATAGGCTCCTGCTGCTCGACCATTTCCTTCGCTTGCTTGATGGTCGTGACGTTGCCCGTCTGCTCCAGCCGGTGATAGATGAACGGCTTGAACAGTTCGAGCGCCATCTTCTTCGGCAAGCCGCACTGATGCAGCTTGAGCTCGGGACCGACAACGATAACCGAACGGCCGGAGTAGTCGACGCGCTTGCCGAGCAGGTTCTGGCGGAAGCGTCCCTGCTTGCCTTTCAGCGTGTCCGAGAGCGACTTCAGCGGACGATTGTTCGCCCCGCGCAGCACGCGGCCACGGCGTCCGTTGTCGAAGAGAGCATCGACGGCTTCCTGCAGCATGCGCTTTTCGTTGCGGACGATGACTTCGGGTGCGTGCAGGTCCATCAGCTTCTTCAACCGGTTGTTGCGGTTAATCACGCGGCGATAGAGATCGTTCAGGTCCGATGTCGCGAAGCGGCCGCCATCGAGTGGAACCAGCGGACGGAGCTCCGGCGGAATCACCGGTATCACGTCAAGGATCATCCAGTGCGGTTTGTTTCCGCTCTTGCGGAAGGCCTCGACCACTTTCAGGCGCTTTGCGTACTTGAGCCGCTTCTGCAGCGAGCTCTCGTTCTTCATCTTCTCGCGCAGTTCGGACGAGAGCAAGTCGGTGTCGACGCGCTTCAGCAGTTCCTTGATCGCTTCGGCGCCCATCATCGCCTTGAAGCCGGCGGGGCGGTATTGCTGATCGAGTTCGCGGAACTTGGCCTCGTCCTTGATGACCTCGCGCTCTTTCACCGGCGCGTCGCCAGGTTCTACGACCACGTAGGCTTCGAAATAGAGCACGGACTCAAGATCGCGCAGAGAAATATCGAGCAGGTGCCCGATGCGGCTGGGCAATCCTTTAAAGAACCAGACGTGCGAGCACGGCGAGGCCAGCTCGATGTGGCCGAGCCGCTCGCGGCGCACTTTCGAGAGCGTAACTTCCACGCCGCACTTGTCGCAGATCACACCGCGGTGCTTCATGCGCTTGTACTTGCCACACAAGCACTCCCAGTCGGTGACCGGCCCAAAGATGCGCGCGCAGAACAAGCCGTCGCGCTCGGGTTTGAAGGTACGGTAGTTGATGGTCTCGGGCTTAGTGACTTCGCCATGCGACCAGCTCCGGATTTTTTCCGGAGAGGCCAGCGAGATGCGAATGGCATCGAAGTCCGCGATCACATTTGCCATTTCAAAGGGGCTCGAACGAAACAAGGTGTTCCTCCGCTTCCTGCTCTCAGCCAGTACCGAGTACTGAGTACGGGTACCGAGTTTCGTGTTCCGCCAGATTCGAGAGCTCCTACATCCGCGGAACGTTCTTCTTAAACTTTCCAGGTCACTGTCACCATGTCCCGAATCGCATACCGCTTTTGCTCGGTACTCGCGACTCGGTACTCGGGACTAACTCAATCCGCCGCCGCGCTTGCCGTCGGCTTCTTGCCCTCGGCGGCCTTGATCAATTCCACATCGAGGCAGAGCGACTGCAATTCGCGGATCAGCACGTTGAACGATTCCGGCACACCGGGCTCCATGGCGGCTTCGCCCTTGACGATGGCCTCGTAAATCTTCGTGCGGCCATAGACGTCGTCAGACTTCGCCGTCAGCAGCTCCTGCAGGATGAACGCGGCGCCGTACGCTTCCAGCGCCCAGACTTCCATTTCTCCGAAGCGCTGTCCGCCGAACTGCGCTTTACCACCCAAGGGTTGTTGGGTTATCAGAGAATAGGGTCCGATGGAGCGCGCGTGGATCTTGTCGTCCACCAGGTGCGACAGCTTCAGCATGTAGATGTAGCCGACCGTGACCGGTTGTTCGAACTTCTCGCCCGTCATGCCGTCGTACAGAGTTGTCTTGCCCGAGGTCGGCAAACCGGCGTGTTCGAGCAGCGCCTTGATCTCGCCTTCCTTCGATCCGTCGAACACGGGTGATCCCATGAAAACGCCGTGCGCAAGCGTCGGAGCAACCGATTCCAGTTCGTCGTCGCTCATGTCGGCGATCGTGTCGGCGAGCTGCGAGTCTTTGAACAGAGCTTTCAACTCGCGGCGGATCGCTTCCGTCTTCGTGTTTTCTTTCAAGAGCTGACTGATCTTCTCGCCGAGCTCGTACCCGGCCCATCCGAGGTGGGTCTCGAGAATCTGTCCCACGTTCATACGGGAAGGCACGCCCAACGGGTTGAGAACGATCTCGACTGGCTGCCCGTCTTCGAGGTATGGCATATCCTCTTCCGGCAGAATGCGCGCGATCACGCCCTTGTTGCCGTGACGGCCGGCCATCTTGTCGCCTACGCTCAGCTTGCGCTTCATGGCGATGTAGACCTTGACCAGCTTGATCACGCCCGGCGGCAGTTCGTCGCCCTTGGTCAGTTTGTCTTTCTTTTCGTTGACGATCTTTTTCAGGACGTCGATCTGACGCGAAGTCATCTCTTCAATCTCGTCGATCTGCTCGTTCACCCGCGGATCTTTATCCGCATACTTGATGCGCTTCAGGTTACGGGTCGAGATGCGCTCGATTTCTTCGCGCGTCAACATCGTCCCTTTGGTCAGCAACCGCTTGTTGGTGCGCTCGTCGTGCAGGTCGGCCTGCACCTCTTTGCCGCCCAAAATATTTTCCAAGCGCTTCAACCGCTCGTCGGTCAGAATTCGGATCTCATCCGAAAGGTTCTTCTCCAACTTCGCGATCTGCGTGGCTTCGATGGCTTTCGCGCGCTCGTCTTTTTCCTGGCCTTTGCGCGAGAAGATTTTCACGTCGACGATCACGCCCTCGATGCCCGGCGGGCAGTAGAGCGATGCATCGCGCACGTCGCCGGCCTTTTCGCCGAAGATCGCGCGCAGCAGTTTTTCTTCCGGCGTGAGCTGCGTCTCGCCCTTCGGCGTGACTTTCCCGACCAGAATGTCTCCCTGCTTCACGCTCGCGCCGATGCGAATGACGCCCGCTTCGTCCAGATTGCGCAGCATCGATTCGCTGACGTTGGGAATGTCGCGCGTGACCTCTTCTGGACCGAGTTTCGTGTCGCGCGCTTCAATCTCGAACTCCTCGATGTGCAGCGAGGTGTAGTAATCCTCTTTCACCATTTTTTCGGAGACCAGAATCGCGTCTTCGAAGTTGTAGCCGCGCCATGGCATGAAGGCGACGAGGACGTTGCGTCCCAGCGCCAGCTCGCCATGATCGGTGCAAGGACCGTCAGCGATGACTTGTCCTTTCAGCACGCGCTGACCTTTTTTGACGACCGGCTTCTGGTTGATGCAGGTGTTCTGGTTCGAGCGCTTGAACTTCGTCAGCTGATAAATGTCGCTGCCAACTTCGCGCGACAGCTGCGTGGGATGATGCTCGCCTTCGACGCGCACGATGATGCGCTCGGAGTCGACCGAATCCACGAGGCCGTTGCGCTTTGCGAGGATGACAGCGCCGGAATCGCGAGCCGTAACGCCTTCCATCCCTGTGCCGACGATCGGCGCCTGCGCCCGCAGCAAAGGCACAGACTGCCGCTGCATGTTCGCGCCCATCAGCGCGCGGTTCGCGTCATCGTGTTCGAGAAAGGGAACCAGCGACGCCGCCACCGAAACCAGTTGCTTCGGACTGACGTCGACGTAGTCGACTTCTTCGCGATTCACCAGCACAAAGTTGCCAGCCTTGCGGGCATTGACGAGGTCGGCAGCGATGCGGCCCTTGTCATCGAGTTCAACGTTGGCCTGCGCGATCGTGTGCCGGTCTTCTTCCCACGCTGAAAGATAAAACGAGTACGGCTCGATCTGCGCCGGCTTCTTGCGCTTGTCTTTCAGTTCGGAGTTGATCTTCTCGATCTCGTGCTTCTCAACATGATCGCCGACTTTGAAATCCGAATCACCGGTGTTCACGATCGTGACGTAATCGATGATCTTGCCGTTCTTGATCTTTCGATACGGCGATTCAATGAAGCCGTAGTCGTTGATGCGCGCATAGCAGCTCAGTGACGAGATCAGTCCGATGTTCGGACCTTCCGGCGTCTCGATCGGACAGATGCGCCCATAGTGCGTCGGATGCACGTCGCGGACTTCGAATCCTGCGCGCTCACGCGACAAACCGCCCGGCCCAAGCGCCGAGAGACGCCGCTTGTGCGTGATCTCCGACAGCGGATTGGTCTGGTCCATGAACTGGGAGAGCTGCGACGATCCGAAGAACTCGCGGATCGCGGCCATCACGGGCTTGGCATTGACCAGGTCATGCGGCATGGCCGTCGACATTTCCTGGTACACCGACATTTTTTCTTTGATCGCCCGCTCCATGCGGACCAGGCCGATGCGGAACTGGTTCTCCATCAGTTCGCCAACCGCGCGCACGCGGCGGTTGCCGAGGTGATCGATGTCGTCGACCGCGCCAATACTCCGGCGCAGCTTCAGCAGGTAAGAGATCGTCGCGTAGAAGTCCTCGGGATCGAGCGTACGCTTCTCGAGGCTCGTCGCTTCCTGATTCTCAAACAGCTTGATGTTGAACTTCAGGCGGCCCACGCGCGAGAAGTCATATTTCCGCGGATCGAAGAACATTCCGTGGAACAAGGCCGTCGCCGTATCAAGCGTTGGCGGATCGCCGGGACGCAGCTTGCGGTAGATTTCGATCAGCGCCTCTTGCGGAGTCTTGATCGAATCGCGCTTCAGGGTCTGGCTGATGACCGTTCCCACGTCGTCGCGCTCCGGGAAGAACAGCGACATTTCGACCACGCCGGAATCGAGAATCTTCGACAGCTTGTCGGCCGTCAGCTCCGAATTCGCTTCCAGCAGGACTTCGCCGGTGGTCGTGTCGACCACGTCGCTCGCAACCCACCCACCTTCCAGATCGGTGATATCGACTTCGATCTCGGTGATCTTCGCCTTCTGGATTTCTTTCAGAATCTGCGCATTGATCTTGCGGCCAGAGTGCGCGATCTCCTCGCCCGACTTCGACTTGATCGAGTGCGCCAGCTTCATGCCGAGCAGGTTCGTCGGCTTCTCGCTGGTCGGGTCGAGCGCCCAATAGAGCTTCTTATCGCGAACCGCGATGCGGTCGACCGTATAGAAGGTCCGCAGAATGTCTTCGCCGGAACGCAGTCCCAGAGCGCGCAGGAAGATCGTGCCCAGGAATTTGCGCTTGCGGTCGATGCGGACATAGAGCACGTTCTTCTGGTCGTATTCAAATTCCACCCACGAACCGCGGTAAGGAATGATCTTGCCCAGGAAGTACGTGCGGTTGTTCGCCGTCTCGAAAAACACCCCCGGCGAGCGGTGCAACTGGCTGACGATGACGCGCTCGGTTCCATTGATGATGAACGTTCCGTTATCGGTCATCAGCGGAACATCGCCGAAGAAGACTTCCTGTTCTTTAATGTCGCGGATGGAGCGATTGCCGGTCTCGGCGTCCTTGTCGAAAATCGTCAAACGCATCGTGACCTTCAGTGGCGCGGAATAAGTCATGCCGCGCTCTTCGCACTCAGCCACGTCGTACTTCAGCTGCAATCCGACAGGGTCGCCGCACTTGTTGCAGAAATCGGGCGTGTTGGCGTTGTAGGTGCCGCACTTCTGGCAAAGCACTTCACCGGGATGAAACGGATCAGTGATGACGGTCGATCCGCAGTTCTTACAAGTTGTGCGCAAGTGATGCAGACCTTTGAGGTGGCCGCACTTGCACTCCCAGTTGCCGATGGCGTAATCCACAAACTCGAGTTGTGATACGTTGCGGAAATCGGTGATCGGGAAGACGGATTGAAACACCGCCTGCAAGCCGCCGTCTTCGCGCTCGCTGGGCAGTTTGTCCATCTGCAGGAAGCGGTCATAACTCCGCTTCTGAACCTCGATCAGGTTCGGGATCTGGATGGTGGCCGGAATTTTGGAAAAATCAAAACGCTTGCGGAAGGTATCATTCTTCATCTTCGAGAGACTCCCAATCTCATGCGCAGCCGAAGGCTGTGCTCACACCGCGTATGTACGCGCCTGGGGCGCTGCGGTACTACCAAGTGAACTTGAACCGTGTGTAGAACCTGAACAAACCTGGATTCCTTTATCGACGATGCTTTATCGACAAGCCGGACAGACAACAGGGCGCCTGCCGGGACAGTGCTTCCCGCAGACGCCAACCGAGGCGTTTTGCCATTTCTGATTTGAACTCGTTCGCGCCAGTTCTCCGGCCTGTTTCCGCTCCGCCTGCCCGCGGAGCAGCCGCTCAAAACTTTCGTAGCGGGCTTCGCCCGCCCTCGGTGAAGCCCATAAAGCGACGTTATATAGATGCTAACATTGTCCTTCTGGGTTCACAAGTACCAATCTGCTAGCAAAACGATTTTGCACCAGCATTGGTGCAATCTAGGGACAGCCGCCTTCGGCTATCCCCGGATAAGCTTATCATCCTGAGGCGACATACCTTTCGTCGCCGGAGGATCTGGGCGCCGCGCGAATCGGCGCGTTCTTTGCGGCGATCAAACCGCGTTTGGCGCCTCCTTTCGCTCACTGCACAAGCTATTTCACTTCTACCGTAGCTCCCGCATCGGTGAATTTCTTCTTGATCGTCTCGGCCTCTTCCTTCGACACCCCCTCTTTCACGGTCTTGGGAGCTCCGTCGACCAGTTCCTTGGCTTCCTTAAGGCCAAGGCTGGTGACTTCGCGGACAGCCTTGATGACGTTGATCTTGTTCGCGCCGACTTCCTTCAGGACGACGGTGAACTCTGTCTTTTCCTCCGCCGGAGCCGCGCCCGCCGCTGCTGCGCCACCGCCCCCCGCCACCATCACGGGAGCCGCTGCCGCCGCCGAAACGCCTAGCCGCGATTCCAGCTTCTTGACCAGTTCCGCCGCTTCCAGCAGCGATAAGCCTACGATTGACTCTTCCAGTTGTGCGAGATCCGCCATGTTTTTCTCCAAAATGTGGTGTGCGCAGGCACTCGTGCCTGCGTTTCGTTCTTTCGCCATCCGCAAGCCAGGTTTCCAGTGCGACCAGGTCTCAGTTCCTCACGCCAGACAACGCATGGAACCGACCGCGCAACCCCTGAATTGTGGACGACCAAATCCTTGAAGCCATGTCATCCTGAGGCGACATGCTTTCGTCGCCGAAGGACCCGGGCGCGCCGCGCGAATCGCCGGAGGCGCAACAAACGCGCGTCTGGCGCGCTTCCTTTATGCTTCCTTGAACTTCTTCTCTTTCACCGCCTGATTCACCACCACGGCCAGGTTCCGCGGCACGGCATTGATCGCCGTAGCCAACCGCTGCGCCGGAGCGTTGATCAGGAACAGCAGCTTTGACATCAGCTCTTCCTTCGACGGCATCGAGGCCAGTGCCTCGATCTCTTTAATGTTGATGACGCGGCCTTCGACTACTCCAATCTTGAAGGTGAACTCTGGCGTGTCCTTGGCGTACTTGGTGAGCGCCTTGGCCATCGCGACCGGATCGCCGGTCGTATATGCGATCGACGTTACACCGGCCAGATCTTTCAGCGCCGCTTCAACTTTGGTGCCCTTGGCTGCCTTTTCGGCCAAGGTGTTCTTGACGACCTGATATTTCGCACCCGCGCCGCGCAGCGCCTTGCGCAGTTCATAATCCTGCGCCACGGTCAGCTTCGTGTAGGTCGCGACGACCACGTTCGAAACGTTCGTCAGTTCTTTCGTCAGCTTTTCGACCTGCTCCGTCTTCTTTGCTCTGGTAACCGCCATGTCAGATTCCTCGCGATCTCAATCTTTGTCATCCTGAGCGAGATGTTTTTCGTCTCGCGAAGGACCTGGGCGCGCCGCGCGATCAATCTCGCGCTGTTTGCGAGATTGCTAAGTCGCGCGTCTGGCGCGCTTCCAAAATTACGCTTTCGCTGCAGCCTCGATCGGTGCCGTATCCAGCTGAATGCCGGGCCCCATGGTCGAACTCAGGTAGCACCCCTTGATGTACTTTCCCTTGGCGACCGACGGTTTCGCTTTGATCACGCTGGTGATCACCACCGTCGCATTCTCGATCAGCTTGTCAGGCGTAAACGAAATCTTTCCGACCGGGCAGTGCACGAGCGCGGTCTTGTCCGTACGGAACTCAACCTTGCCGGCCTTTACTTCCTGCACGGCTTTGCCGACATCGAAGGTCACCGTGCCGGTCTTCGGATTCGGCATCAGTCCTTTGGGACCAAGAATCTTTCCCAGGCGTCCGACGGACTTCATCACGTCGGGCGTGGCAATCAGCGCGTCGAAGTCGGTCCAGTTTTCCTTGGTGATCTTCTCGACCATCTCTTCGCCGCCGGCGAAATCGGCCCCGGCCGCTTCGGCTTCCTTGATCTTGTCGCCGGTCGCGATGACCAGAACCTTCTTAGATTTGCCCAGTCCATGCGGCAAAACGACCGTGCCGCGCACCATCTGATCGGCGTGCTTGGGATCAACTCCCAGCCGCAGCGTGACTTCAACGGTCTCGTCGAACTTGGCGTACTTCACTTTCTGCAGCAGCGGAACCGCATCCTGAAGGACATACGGGCGCTTCTCGACGGCCGCATGCGCCTTGGCGATGTTCTTTCCTTCTTTCCTGCTCATCTGTTCTCCTCGTCTCCCACCGCTCAGCGTTGATTTCGCAGAGCCGTGGTGTTATTGACTCAAATTCGTTTGTCATCCTGAGGCGACATGCCTTTCGTCGCCGAAGGATCTGGGCGCACCGCGCGAATCGCCGCGCCTTCGGCGGCGATCAAAACGCGCGTCTGGCGCGCTTCCTTACCCAACTACCTCAATTCCCATCGACCGAGCGGTGCCGCGCACGCTCTTGATGGCGGCATCGACCGAGGCAGCATTCAGATCCGGCATCTTCTGCTTGGCGATGTCCTCGACCTGCTTCAGCGTGACCTTGCCGACTTTATCTTTGTTCGGCGTGCCCGATCCCTTGGCGATTCCGGCCGCGCGCTTCAGCAGCACCGACGCCGGAGGCGTCTTGGTGATGAACGTAAACGAGCGGTCGTTGTAGACCGACACGACCACCGGGATGATCAGCCCTTCGAGTTCTTTCTGGCTGGTCCGGGCGTTGAACTGCTTGCAGAACTCCATGATGTTGATCTGCGCCTGTCCCAGGGCCGGGCCGACCGGGGGCGCCGGAGTCGCCTTGCCCGCCGCAATCTGCAACTTCACATAACCTGTAATCTTCTTTGCCATGATCTCTCTTCTGTCAGCAGTGTAAGTCTAAAAGTTTTGGCTCAGCATCCTGCAGGCCTGCTCTCAAATTCAGTTTACGTCGGACCACAGGGGCTAAAGCCCAGGATCAATAGCGCCCCTAACGGCACGGCTAAAGCCGGTGCCCTTCCACAAACCCTACGCCACTTTCTCGACCTGATTAAATTCCAACTCCACCGGCGTCGAACGTCCGAAAATCGTGACCATCACTTTCAGCGTCTCCCGGTCTTCGTTCACTTCGTCGACCACGCCGGTAAAGCTGGCGAACGGCCCTTCGGTGATCCGCACCGATTCATTCTTCTCGAACTTAACTTTGAGTTTCGGCTTCTCGCGGCTGTCTTCAACCTTGTAGACGATGTGCTGAACTTCTTCTTCCGAGAGCGGCGTAGGCTGCTGGCCTGTGCCGACGAAGCCCGTCACCCGCGGCGTCGACTTGACGACATGCCATACATGGTCGTCCATGTCCATTTCAACCAGCACGTAGCCGGGATAGAACATGCGTTCGGAGGTGTACTTCTTGCCGCCGCGCACTTCGGTCACCGATTCGGTCGGGATCAGCACGCGGCCGATCTTGTCCTGCAATCCGAACGCGATGACGCGCGATTCCAGCGACTCTTT
>JASHQK010000394.1 GCA_030039195.1 Candidatus Sulfotelmatobacter sp. | reverse complement strand
GCGACATTCTGATTACTCCCGCGTACGTGGGTACAAAAGGGACCCACCTGCAGGCCCTCGTGGATCGTAACCAGATTCCGACTCCGTCGGCGACGTTTGATCAGAATTCGCGGCCCTATCCCCAATACGCGGGGTTCGCTTCCATCGAGAATCGCGGGAACTCCACGTATCACGCCTTCCAACTCAAAGCAGAAAAGAAGGCTTCACATGGCCTCTATTTCTTGAGCGCCTTCACATTCAGCAAGAGCATCAACGATCAGCCCGAAATTTGTTGCAATTCGCCCTACCCGCAAAACAGCTACGATCTGGCCGCAGAGAAGGGACCCTCCGACTTCGATAACCGCGAACGCTGGGTCACGAGTGTGGATTACGCCCTGCCGGTCGGAAGGGACCAGAAGTTCCTGAACCAGGGCGGAGTAGCCGATGCGGTCCTTGGAGGATGGCATCTTGGAGGAATCATCAACTTTCGTTCCGGCTTTTTCTTCTCCCCACAAATGGGCTACGACCCTACCAATACAGGTTCTCAAGGACTGTTACGCACCGATCAAATTGGCAATGGCAGTCTTCCTAATCGCAGCTGGATGTTATGGTTCAACACCAACGACTTCCCCTTGCCCACCTGTAATTGCTTTGGCGATGCCGGCAAGAACATTCTGGAAGGTCCCGGAGAGAAGACCGCAGACCTGTCCGCGCGTAAATTCTTCAACCTCACTGAGCAGTTTCACTTGGAGTTTCGTGCGGAATTTTTCAATGCCTTCAACCATCCGGTTTTCTCTCAGCCGGACGCGTTTATTACTGATGGACCTGGCGCCGCCGGAGTAATCACATCCACAGTAATACCGCAGCGCCAGATTCAGTTTGCCCTGAAGTTAGAGTTCTAGGTCATTTGCTTCCCAGGAATAGTCTTCGAGTCCCTGGGAAGCGAAGTGCCCATTGCTGTAGGTGTGAAGAATCAGCGATTGCCGGATTCTCGTGCCAATCATGCCTAACCCCGTTTGGATATCCCGTTTCGCAAATCAGAAGCCTACGAAGACGCCAGCCACTCGCGCAGTTCAGCCCAGTCGCAGAAGGAGGATGTGACAATGCAACGCAGAGACTTTCTGAAAAGCAGTGTCGCACTTGCAGTAGCGGCAGAGATTGGATCTGGCAAAGCGCATGGCTTTGTTCCCGATCATAACTGGGGGAAATACGATTTTGGTTCCGGCCCTCCTGTGACGGATCGTCTCAATCAGGGACCCTTTCCACAATATCCTCCCTGCGCGGTCATTCCTACGGACGACGTGGTCATGACCACAACTCCTTCAGAAGAAGCCGTGCCCAACTATGGCAAAGGATTGATCACCTACATCACGGCGGATATGGGCACCGACGAAATCAAGGCGGACAACATTTCTCAGGCCATCGAGGACCTGGTGAAATTTCCGCTGGGACAGCAACTCTACATACGCCCGACGTGGCGCGAAGTCCAGCCGCGGCCGGGACGCCTCGAATTCCCCGACTACATAAAGCTGGTTTTAGATTTGGCCAAACGAAATAACAAACGCATCGGACTGCGCGTGCAAATGAGCGCCCCCGATTACACCCATAGTGCCGCCCTCCCCGATTTTGTTCTCGGCAAAGTGCCAAAGGTCGATTTGGTGATGAACGACAACGACGAGGAGGACAGGCGAGCCGCAGAAAGATATCTGCGCAACCCGCACGCGCGCTATCAGCCCCGTTTTGACGATCCTTTCTTCCAGCAGGCATTCGGCGAGCTGGTCGGGCTCCTCGCTGCGGAATTTAACGGCAACCCTCAGATTGAATTCATCGACACCTTTATGTATGGATTCTGGGGTGAAGGCCACACTTGGCCGTTCGCCAACAATCCATTTCCCGATTATCAAACCGCCGAGCGGACCTGGATCCACATGCTCGAAGTTCAGCTCGAGAACTTCACCAAAACCCCGTTATTGACGAATACCCAACCCGACTACAGCCGGGTTGGCAATTCAGAGGTTCTCGATCGCACCGTTCGCAGCAATAATTGGATTCGCAGCGACACGATTTTTATCGAGAATGAGCAGATCGAAGCTCTGAGCAACCGTCCGCCCTGGACCGCCGCGGTGCTCGAGGGCCCGCTTCCCGGCAAGATTCCAGATGCGGCCGCCACACACGAAGGGATCACTCCCGCCGAAAACATAATCGCCCATGTGATGGACATCGGAGCAAACTACTGGTCGCTTTGGAGCTTCCACCACATTGATCCACAAACTCTGGCCGCCTATTACCAGGCCTCGCCTGCCTGGTTCGACCGCATCAATCGCCGAATCGGCTACCGCGTGCGGCCATCCTTTATATGGAGCTATGAGGACCAGGGCTATCTCGGCTTGATCATCGGCTTTGCCAATGACGGCATCGCCGGTGTTCCCGGCGTGTTACGCGTGACAGTCGAAAGCGAGGATGGAAAAGCGCTCAAGACCGGCTGCCTCGACGCGGGATATCCATTGCCCGGAAAGGTGCGCCAGGCGCAGTTCGTTCTGCCCCAGAGAACGAAGCGGCAAGGCTTGAAGCTTCGAGCGGAACTCGAAGTCAAGGGCATGCGCTATCCCGTGCGTTGGGCTTGTCATCAGAAACTGAACGATGACGGCTCGCTCACGTTGCGGCCCAACCTTCATCAGGGCGTCTAGACACGACACGGACGTGAACCTAAGGAGATCCACTATGCGCAGACGGGACTTCTTGAAGACGGGTGCAATTGTGGCAGGTGCAGGCAGCCTCGCGCCGAGGCAGATGTTCGCTGACGTCCCCGATCATCTCTGGGAAGGTTATAACTTCGGCTGCCCTACGGTCAGCAACCGTCTGGATCAGGGACCATTCGGCATCGCGCAGGATGAAGGCTGGTTCACAATCTTTGTGACACAGCCTTCCCGCAATCACATCCGGAATTTCGGCACGGGACTGGTTGGATACACATGGGAGGAAAACGGACCCGCGTTGTCCGTTCAGTGCGGCAAAGAAACGCTGGAGCAGGCAGTGGAAAAAATGGCCGCGCTGCCCTTCGTGGACGTGCTCTACATTCGCTGCGATTGGCGTGATGTGCATGCCGGACCCGGGAAGCTGCAACTTTCGCCAGTCTGGGATGCGACGTTCGATGCCGCGAAGCGTCACAATCTTGGCGTAGGCTTCCGAATTCAATTATCCAGTCCGAATATCCAGCCCAAGAAGCTCGCTATGCCGGACTTCGTGCGCGAAAAAGTTCCGATTGTCAACATCGGACACAGATCGAAGGAACACCACACCAGCTTTGATTTCTATGAACCGCGTTACGACCATCCTGAATTTCAAAAGGCATTTGCCGATTTGAATGAGCTTCTGGCGGCCCGCTTTGATGGCAATCCCAATCTTGAGTTCATGGACTTGATGATGTACGGCTTTTGGGGCGAAGGTCACACTAACGACATCCCCAATCCATTTCCCGATTATCTGACCGCCGAGAACACATTCGTTCACATGACGCAGTTCCAGCTGGAGATCTGGAAGAAGACTCCACTCGCCGTGAACACTCAGCCCGACATCAGCAATGTCGGCAATCGCCAGGTGCAGGACATGGCGGTTCGTGCCGGGTGCTGGCTGCGCTCGGATAGCCTGATCATGGATGAACCCATCCAGATCGAGGAACTGAGCCATCGTCCTCCCTGGTGTGCCATCGTGATGGAAGACGGCGAGAACCGCCATTACGTGCTGCCGGAGTTCGCAGCCGAAGAAAAGGATTGCCTGAGCAGGTTGCCGGATTCGATGCTGACATTCGTCGGGCCCGATGACGAAGCGCAGGCGAATGACGACTACCCTCACAAGATCGGTGGCCCCCTCGATTTACCGTATCGCGAGTGCGCCGGATTTCATGCGCTCGATATCGGCACGAACTATTTCGCGCTATGGACAGAAGCCGACAATGTTCGCCGCTACTACGAGAAATATCCTGATTCGCTCCAGGCGATGGAACGAAGGCTCGGGTATCGCGTGCGGCCATCTTTGATCTGGCAGAGAAAACGCTACGACACGATGGAACTGATCGTAGGGATCGCGAACGACGGAGTGGCGGGAGTTCCCGGAGTGTTAGGTATTTACGCAGAGACTTTGGACGGCACCGTAAAGATCGGCGGCAATCTTGATGCAGGCCAGCCCTACGCCGGCCACCTGCGTCAGTGCTCACTGATTCTGCCGAAAGGAATGGATGGGAAGCAGATCAAACTGCGAGCGGAATTGGAGGTCAAAGGCGTGCGGCGTCCCGTCCGCTGGGCGTGCCACGAACCCACCAACTCGGATGGCTCGCTCACGATTCGTCTGAAAAACGGTAGCGACCCAGACTGGAAAAAGGGTGTTTAGGGTAGTCCCATTGCCCTCTTGGAATAACAATGGCCCGAACTGTGAATGAAAAGCAAACCGACGCGCTCTCAGCGATACTGGCGTTAGCGGAAGAGGAAAAGGAAAACAGAGGACTTCTCTATACGCCCCTCGAGATCGCGCAGCAGCCGCAAACCTGGGGAAGTACTTGCAGCATATGTTTCAGCCGGTCTGAGGAGATCATTCGGTTTCTTAATTTACCTTTCGATGGTAAGACTCGAACTTTTCCTCGCGTGATTCTGGTCGGAGCCGGTACTTCGGATTACATTGGCCAGTCGGTTCAGAGTGTCCTGGCAAGACAGTGGCGCTGCGATGTTGCCGCGATTCCGAGTACTGACTTGCTCACCAGCATGGATGATTTCATCCGTGCCGATCGACCATACCTTTGGATTTCTTTCTCGCGTTCAGGAGATAGCCCGGAAGCGGTGGCTGTGGTCCAATCTGCCCTTGCGCGCTTTCCGCTTGTACGGCATATTCTGATTACCTGTAACCAGCAATCCCGGCTGGCTCGCGAATTCGAAAACAATCCACGGGTCTTCCTTCTCGTCCTAGGTGACGAAGTAAATGACAGGGGCTTGGCCATGACCAGTTCCTTTTCAAACATGGTGGTGGCGGGGCAGTCGCTGGCGCATCTGCACTCTCAGGAACTTTATTGCGACATCCTACATAGAATTCGCGGCGCGGCCGCGGACTTTATGGGCCGCTGTTCGGATCTGACCGCTGAGTTAGCCGAGCAGAATTTTTCAAAGGTCTGCTTCTTGGGCACTGGACCGCTGAAAGCGGTGGCCAGAGAATCGGCCTTGAAGGGACTGGAACTCACAGCCGGCAGGCTACACGGTTTCTGGGAGTCGTATCTGGGGCTGCGCCATGGGCCGCTTTCCGCGATTGACGCTAGGACGCTCGTTGTTGGCTTCATTTCCGCTGACCAATGCGCTCGTTCGTATGAACTCGATTTGTTGGCGGAACTCAGAGAAAAACGCTTGCCCGGCAGGATCGTAACAGTGTACCCATTTTTCACCGATGGCATTTCCATCTCAGACGACGTGATTTCACTGAATTTAGAACACGTGCCGGACGATTACCGACCAGCCATCGATGTGATATTTGGGCAGTTGTTCGGACTATTCGCCTCGCTCTGCCACGGCATTTCACCAGATCACCCCAGCCCAAATGGAGCTATCAGCCGAGTTGTCAGACCCATCAAGATCTACGAGAGGCACAGCAGCACTTGGCAGCACACCTGAAAACAGGCCAGTTAGCATGTTGAGATCCGAGTCTCCGGGTCCAACATGCCCGACCGAGTCGCGGCATTATCCGAGGCGATTCCTTACCAAGAGACCGTAACCGCTTTTTCTATATACCCAGTGCCCGGTGGAAACGGAATCTGAAGCTGCCCAGAATCCGCGCTGAGTCCTGCGCCTTCGACGCGCACGCGAGCTTTCGGATCATTCACGCGGACAAAAAGTGTCTGTAAGCTGCCCGCAGGCGCGGTTAGCAGCAACCTCAGCGACCTCAAAGACTCTTGCTGATCGATCACTTTCATTTGCGACGTGGTAGCGCCAGCTTCCGGCAAACCGTGTGCAATGCCGACCTCGACTGTTGGCAGCGGGATCTCGAGCACGCCACCCTCAACCATCGCGCCTGCCGCATGAGATCGCAACTGTACAGTTTTCGATCCTTCTCCTTCGAGTCGCACAATCAGTCTTGTGCCACTGCGGTGCATTCCGATGCTGACGCGTTCTGACCCCATCGGCACCTCGAAAAGCCTTGCTTCATTCCAAGTGGCTGGCAAATGCGGAGTGACAGTTAATGCATGATTGGCGGCGTTCCAGTCGAGCCCAAACAAGCCGCGCAGCGCCGGCGAGATGACCATTGCCGAAGACCAAAGCTGATGGGACGTGCTGCGTCCGAACCAGCGAAAGAACTCACCTGAGAGCAGTTCGGTGACGGCTCCCAAATCCTCTGCCCAGGTCAGGTCCGCATTTTGCATGAGGTGGGAGTAGCCGCTCAGAGTGCGGCCGTAGTGGTATTCGGAAAGCGAAACCCAACCCGTAAACAGAGGCCAAACTGATCCCTGATGATAGCTGATCGGGTCGTAGAAACTTACGGTTGGACTCAGATCGCGCGTGCCCCAGTCGGTAGAGAACTCCTCAGACGCCCAGCGCTTCAACATTCCAGAGGGCCGCGCGAGATGAAAGGTCCCGTCCCAATCGGCCACGGACGGATAAATCGTCGGGCTCGCATCCACCGTGCCATTGGCATTTCTGCTGAATGCATAAAAATCCGCATCAGGGAGAAAATATTCCTTCTCGATCTGCTGCGCGACAAAAGCAGCGCGTTTGCTGGCCTCTTCCCCATCATCGCGATGGCCAGTCGCCATGGCGATATTCGCGAAAGCCGTACTGGCCTGCTCATCGAGCGCCGCCAGATATATTTCCTGATGCGGCATACCTGCCGGCCACGACTCCACCCATCCGGTACCGGCCGTGTTCTCGTAAATTCCATCGTGATCGGAATCGTGTGAGCATTCGAAATTCCAGGCTTCTTGAAATTCCGCCCAATGCTGATTGAGGAAATGGAGATCGCCGCTGATCTGGAGATAGTCGTTCGCTGCCATCAGCAGTAGCGGAGTCGCATCAGCTGACGCGAATTCGTACGGCAGAGACTTCCAGTCAACTAGGTCCGCGGTCTGAGACCATTCATGCATGATCTGTCCCTGCGGCCCTTGCCGCTTCAACAGGAACTCCATTTCATCACGGGTAGTTTGGAAATCGCCGTAAGCATTCACGGCATACAGACTCCACAGGGCATCGCGACCGAAGAACCATCCAAATCCAGGCCTTGCCGAATCGGCAGAGACATCGATTCCAGCGATCAACGCAGTTTCATCATGGCTGGGAGTTGTCTGGACTCTCAGCTGTTCGATGGCAACTTCAGCCCACTCGAAAGCATCGTTGAAGTTTTGGTCGGGTGTTTCTATCGAGAGATGATGAGACAAAAAATCTCGGTAGTATCCCGCAGTCTCTTCATATAACTTCGGCAGTGCACGGCCCAGCGCAGCCAATTTCGCGGCAAGCGACGCATCCCGCGAATCCCCCACAGTGTCGGCAGTCGTTAGCAGCAACGGGAACAACTTATTAGCATCCTGCGCAGGGTCAAAATGGAGCACGAACTGCGCGGGATAGAATTTTGCTCGTTCCTCATACGGCGGCAGAATTCCCGGCTGTGCTCCCGGCATCTCTACCGCAGCTGCGTGATCGGGAAAATTCAAATGCAAAGCGTAAAACCCGCCATTGGCCGTCTTCACCCAGTCTGGCGAGACGTAATCATCCGAAGGTGCCGGCCACATGGGCTTCATGTCCGGAGTGAATTGCACGGTCAGCTTCAGCGCCCGCACTGCTTCGATTTGGAAAAATCCAATCACTCCGGCACCGTCCGGCGCATGTTCGGGCGCAAAGAGTACTTCCCGAATGGTGAAATTCGCGTGGGAGAAGGTAATCGTGGTGTGATCCGGACGGACCTCGACGATGGCAGCATGCTGGTTCACGTCGATCGGAACCGGATAATCCTTCATCTCGACCGTCATTCGCAGATCGCTGAATATCTTCCAGGGGAAAATCCAGGCCTCGAACGAGCCGTCCTGATGACCGAGAAAAGCGCCGCGAGGGCCAACCACGCTGTATGGTCTGGCGGGCACCGCTTCCCGCACAATCTTCAGCGGAACAGTGTCTTCGAATGGAAAGGCGGCAGGGATGGGCGCTTCTTCCATCACCTGAGTTTGTGAGTGGGAGCTCGCGCACATACTAATGTATAAAAGCAAAGCCGCTAGCGCAGGCCGACGCATCCGGAACCCCTTGCGAACGAAAACAAGGTTATAAACCTTCTGAGGAACCTTTGCCAGCGAACCTCCTAATCATTTTGCAGTTGCAGTGTGAGAGGCGTAGCGGCTCCCAACAGGACAAGCGTGGGAAAGCCCCGAACAAGAACCATCCTGCCTACACCGCAAGTCCCTCTCTCTCCAGCGATGTTGATGTCGCCAAACCTTCAGTTTTTCGGGCTGGCGTGCGTGAAGGTTTCGGATTTCAAGATCTTTCCGCCTTCCTGAATCACGTAGAGGCGGTTAACGGCGAGGTCGGTCAGTGTATCGATATTTCCGGAAGGCCAGCGAATCTCGACCAGGTCAACTTTTTGGGCGTCGCCGAGGCCGAAATGTACGCGCAGGTCGCTGGCTGAGAAGTAGCCATTAGACGAGCGAACCTCGTCGATCTGGACGAGGGGCGACCCTGCCTTGGCGCCGAGTACAGGCGTGCCGGTTTGTGCTACCACCTTCAGCCGCGCCCCAATACCGCTGCGGTTGCTCTTGGTACCCACGGTGCGAATCTTGATCCAAGTGCGGTTCAGAGTCGAGTCGCAACGCAGGAGTTGCGGCATCGCGTTCACGCAGTTCACCACGACGTCGAGGTCGCCATCGTTGTCGTAATCGCCCACGGCAAAACCTCGGGCCTTCGCTGGTCTGAGAATGCCGCTCCCGCCGGCGAGGCTCACGTCTTCAAATTGGCCGTTACGCAAATTGCGGTAGAGATACTTACGCTCGGCGTAGGGAGCATCCACCACGGCACCATCCACCTCGGGATATACGTGACCGTTGGCCACCAGAATATCGAGCCAACCGTCGTTATCGATATCCATAAAACTCACTCCCCAACCCAGCAGCCGCGTATTGACGCCCAGGCCGGCCTGATACGTGCGATCGTCGAAGGAGCCCTCGCCTAGGTTCAGAAAAAGAGAGTCCGTGTCGCCAGCGAAGTTGGTCTTCACAATGTCGAGGAGCCCGTCTCGGTTGTAATCACCGGCCGAAACGCCCATGCCCGCCTGCGGCTTGCCATCGGGCGAGTAAGCCACTCCCGCTTCAACGGCTTCATCCTTAAATGTGCCGTCCTTTTGATTTTCATAATAGGTTGCAGCCGTAGAATCGTTGGCCACGTAAATGTTGGGCCACCCTGTATTGTCGAAATCCGCGGCGACCACACTCAGCGCATAGGTGCCGAGCGCCGTCCACATGCCAGTTTTCTCGCTCACATCGGTAAACGTGCCGTCGCTGTTGTTGTGATAGAGCAAATTCTTGCCGCCCTGGAGGCCTGGCGGCCCACAGGCGACCTGAATTCCTTTGTAGGTACAGTTTGCCTCTTCCGGCAAGGGTGCGGTCTTCAGATCAAGGTCGATGTAATTGCCCACGAATAGATCGAGATTGCCGTCGCGATCGTAGTCGAGAAATGCGCAACCTGAGTTCCACCGCAGCCGGTCCTGGAGCAGGCCCGCCTCTTTGGTGACATCGGTGAACGTGCCGTTAGCGTTATTGCGGAACAGAGCGTTTTGCCCGTAATAGCTGACGAACAGATCATTCCAGCCGTCATTGTTATAGTCGCCGACGCAGCATGCCTGGCCCCAGCCGGAGCGCGCTAATCCGGCCTTTAGAGTCACATCGGTAAATGTGCCGTCGCGATTGTTCTTGAACAGATGACACACCGGTTCTTGGCCCTTGGGAAAACCGTCAAGTCGCCAACCGTTGACAAGAAAGATGTCTAACCAGTCGTCCTGGTCGTAATCGAAGAATGCGACGCCGCAACCGGTG
Source organism: Candidatus Sulfotelmatobacter sp. (assembly GCA_030039195.1). Taxonomy (GTDB): domain Bacteria; phylum Acidobacteriota; class Terriglobia; order Terriglobales; family Acidobacteriaceae; genus Sulfotelmatobacter. Next base: position 387 of record JASHQK010000394.1, on the reverse strand, counting down.
GTTTCGAGCAGATATTTGTTGTGGTGTTCGCCGCCAAATATGGTCTCTACATTGAGTCCGGCCTCTTTTGCCACATCGACAAATTGAACACCCAGTGGTGTGCCGCTGACCGGAGATGGTTCTGCCTTAGGAGCGGGCCGGGCTGGGGCCGAATATTCTTCGCGCGCCGCGCCTGCAGACTTTTTTGGTGGGACGGCCTGCTGTCTATTCAAGCCAAACGCCGGACGAGCCAAACCGAGAATCTCTTGCAACGGCAAAACCAATGCGCACCGGGAGAGCGACTTTAACAAACAGCGGCGGGTAAAAGACAATGCAGGAATCTCCTTTGAGCTTGGGGGTCGCTCCGACGCGCTCATCGTTAGACTACAATCGTTAGACTACAGTAGT
>JASHQK010000393.1 GCA_030039195.1 Candidatus Sulfotelmatobacter sp. | reverse complement strand
CCCGCCTGCTTCTGTTCGGAGGATGGGAGTCCGCGTCACGCGGCAGCGGTGTGACGATGCAACTCATCGGCGAACAGTTGGGAATTATTGATCAGTTCCAGGGTGTCGACCAGCTTACAGTTCGACCCGACGGCTCCTTCGAGATTCTGGAGCGGATCGAAGGTGGGCGACATCTGGTTTCAGTCTGTCAGGGTCCGCCAGCGCTGCTGGGCTGGGCAACGGGCAGCCTGCCTGAGCCAAGAAACAGCCCGCAAGTTGGGATGACGAATATGCGGACAATCATGCCCGCGCTGCAGAAGGCCAAACCAGGGGAGCTGCCATGCAATGGTGTGCGCTACCTGAGTGTCACACCGCCCAGGCAGCAACGGCAGACTCGCATCGTCAAGAATTCCTCGCCCGATGAAATTGCGGCTGAGCTGCTGGAATGGATCACGCAGGAGTAGCGTCGCACGCCAGAGCCTGAGGATTCTTAGATTTCAAATTTGAGGATTTGCATGTCATCACAGAACATCCTGTTCATCGCCCATGTGGACGAATCAGAAGGTACGTTGCCGAACGTGGCATACGAGGCTCTGGGCGCCGCACTTGACGTCACGAAGCAGCTCGGTGGCAAGCTTACGATCGGGCTGATCGGCGAAAGCTTGCAGGCTGCCGCTGACACGCTGGCGGGAACGGGAGCACCGATCCTCGGAGTGTCAGGCGCGGATTTCGCTTATCCCCGCTATGCCAGTGATGCCGCTGCCGTGGAAGCAATTTGTAGAGCAGCCCAACCGCAAATCATTATCGTGCCCGGAACTTCGCGGTTCTTGCGCGTAATGCCTGGTGTGTCACATCGTTTAAAGGGAAGCGTCGATACGCATATCACATCGATCGATCTGATCGATGGCGCGTTGACTGCCAAACGATGGTTCTACCGGCAGCGGCTCGAAGCGGTCATTCAGCGCGAAGCCCGGCCCTGGATTCTGGTTGTGGACTCGGGATGCCACGACGCTTGGGCAGGGGCGACGGCGCCTGTCAAAATCCAGACGATCGCCGTTTCTCTTCCCGCAGACGCCAAGCGTACAGCGTTTGCTGGTGTGCGAATCCCGAACCGCGACCGCCAAACCATCCGCCCGCATGCGAAGCTGCTCTTTGTTGCCGGAGCCGGTTGGTGCAAGAAGCATGCTGACGGAAAGAGTCACTCGTCGGAAGCCGAGACAATCATTTTGGATTTCCTGCGCGGCTCCGGCGCGTCACTCGGCGGGAGCAAATCGTTAGTCGACCAGAGCAGCGAGAATCAGGCAGTCCTAGGTTTTATGACCCATCTGAACCAAGTGGGGCAAACAGGATCGACGCCACGCCATCCGAAGGGGCTTTCCACCTGCTGCCACGGAGAAGAACCGCACGTCGTTGGGTGGCGCTTTATCAAAGAACGGCGCGCCATCAACCTCGATCCGAATTGCGGTTGGGCACGCGGGAAGGCGGATGTTCTCTACGTTGCCGACGCATTTCAGGTTATCGCAAAGCTGAATTCTCTCCTTCGGGAAAAGAGCAGCCTCAAAGAAGACCTCGTTCCCAGCGGCGGCGTGTAACTGTTGCGATCTCCCCTTCACAGGAACTGCACTCGGTTTACGCCACCGCATTGTTCATCGCGACATGCTGGACGCCTGCAGTCCTACGGTGCAGTTCGCAATTCGGTTTTCCTCAAAACCCACAGCAGCAGAAGGGTGAGCAGGACGGCGAGGCCGAGAAATACGACGCCCCCGTTGTGATGTAGCTTTCCGGTCAGATAGCTTGGATCCACTCGTGTTGCGAGCTCGGCGATCGTAAAGACGCGCACTGCGTTTTTCGCAACGCATAGAGGGACTGCCACGACCACCAGCAAAACTTTCCTCCAGTTCGAGCGCAGAAACAAATGCGCAAAGAGCAATGTGATGACGATCAACAACGTGCTGGAGCGGATGCTGCTGCATTCGCCGGCGACCTCGATGTCCAAGTCAGGAATGGACAAAACGACATCGTGTCTGGTGACCGGGACTTGCGCAATCCGAAAGAGGACCTCGGCGGAGACGGCAGAACCGTGTTGCAGCGCCTCAGTGACCCAGTTCACCGCAACGGTCGGCAGTGGGATGAGCAAAAACAAGAAGCAAAATGCAAAGGCATGCGCTCGCAGAAGTCCAACCCCAAAACACACGACAACACTACCAAGCCAGAATACGACCAGTGCGAACATGCTCACTAACAAATTGGTGCTAGCGGAGGAAAGGTCTTGTTTCCAGCCGATGAAACAGCGGACGAAGAAGGCCGCACCGAGGAGAATCCAACCCAGCCAGCGCCGGGATGAGGGAGACGAGGCGACCTCCTTCCGTTCAATGTAAACCAGGGCAAGACTTACCGGCAGTATCAGCAGGATGTAGGTGTACGCATCGCTGTTTAACGCGAGCTTCAGGGTAGTGCGAAGCGGCTGCCACCACAACGCAACGGAGGCGAGGGCGAGCGCCAAGAATTTGTAATATTGCGAGCGATGGCGGGCGCCGGCATGGTCTTGGATGGGCGGGCGGTTCACAGTTTCACCACAGGGAGAGATCGCTGGCGTCTGGATCGTCTCTCCAGATTAAGATCTGCGCCAGGCTGATGACGCAGGACGACTGAAGACTAATTCGATCTCAGATCGGCGAGGGGGAATTCCTCTAACGTCCAGAACGACGCGCTGATCTCTGCCTCTCTCCCAGAATAACCGCCGTGAGGCAGACAAAGCTCGCCAGAACCATATAGGTAAGAGGAGAACCGCCTTCAGGAACGGCTACCGGCCCCGTCTTCTTTTTCCGGTGGTGCAAATCACCCCCGTCCCAAAGGGGTTCAAAAATGAGCGCAAGGTTGTGGGGCGGAACCGTCACTTCTAAAGAGGGAACCCAAACGGACAGGACTGAGTTGCCTGATTGAGGAAGGTTTTGACCAAAGCTACTGGCGGTAGAGAAAACCAGGAATGCAAAAACAATTATGAAAATTACCCAAGGGCCCGATGACTTCACTTCTTATCTCCTAAGCCAATAACGGATATCAAGGCTTGGGGGAGATTGCTGCCCTGCTTCTAAAATACCGCGATAACTCTAGCTCAATTCTACGAGCGAGCCTGATCCTGTCAAGATTGATAATTCTTGCAATGGGGTTGCAATCACTTGCAACTCTCTCATAGCGCTACCGCAAATTCGAGATTGTGACAACAAGTTATCGCTGAAGTCCAATCAATCGAGAGCTTTACGGAAGCGAAGGACGCTCACGGTGAGTAACGTGACGCCAAGGATCGCCATGCCGGCGAACTGCGGCCATAGCAGGTCAAATCCAACTCCCTTCAGGTAGACTCCGCGCAAGACAATCAGGAAATAGCGTAGCGGGCTGAGGAAGGTTGTCAGCTGCAGCCATTGCGGCATGGTGCTGATGGGAAATCCGAAGCCGGAAAACACAATCGCGGGCATGATGAAGAAAAACGCCGTGACCATGGCCTGCTGTTGCGTGGCGGAAACGGTGGAGATCAGCAGGCCGATCCCGAGCATACAGAGCAGAAAAAGAACGGTGCCGCCCAGGAGAACGAAGGCCGAGCCGCGCAATGGAATCTGAAACCAGAACGTCCCCAGGCTTGCGATGAGAGCGACATCGGCTAGTCCGATCAGAAAGAATGGTAACGTTTTGCCCAGGATAAACTCGATGGGACGGATGGGCGTGACCATGATCTGTTCCAGCGTCCCGACCTCGCGCTCGCGGACGATCGCAAATGCCGTGAGGTTGATGACGACGATCATCGTGAGGCTGCCGATTACGCCCGGAACGAAAAACCAGCGGCTATGTAGATTTGGGTTGTACCAGGGACGCTGCTCGAGCGTAACGCTGGGAGCGAAGGAGATGAGTTGCGGCGCCAGACGCTGCATGTGATCGCGCTGGTAGTCGCCAGCGTAGCGCTCGGCAATCTGGTTCAGATAACCGAGCGCGATCAACGCAGTGTTGGAATTGGTTGCGTCAACAATAACCTGCACCCGTGCCGTCTGCCCCTTGCGAAGTTGCTGTGCGAATCCGGCATCGATGCGTAACGCCATGGTGGTATCGCCACGATCGATAAGGTCGCGGATCTGCTGCGGATTGGCCGCGCGCTGTTGCAGATCGAAGTAAGGCGTTGCGTGAATGCGAGAAACCAGTTCGCGGCTCTCCTGGCTATTGTCGTAATCAAGCACAACCGTGGGCACATGGCGGATCTCGTAGGTCGCGGCATAACCGAAAATCAGCATCTGAATCAGCGGTGGCCCAAACAAGACGAAGCGCGTGCGCTTGTCGCGGAAAACCTGGATGAATTCTTTAATCAGCAGTTGCTTCAGCCGCTCGATCATTGTTTCCTCCTCACGCCAACCTCTTATGAAAAGCGCGCGTGGCGATCAGCGCCAGAGCGACTGAGAAAATTGCCAGGGGTATCAGTTCGCCATAGAGCATCAGTGCGGGTGTGCCTTTCAGAAAGATATTTTTGAGAATGGTCGTGTAATACCGCGCCGGCACAACTCGCGTGATGATCTGTACCGGCTTTGGCATCTGCTCGATCGAGAACAAGAATCCGGAGAGCAGGAACGAAGGCAGGAAAGCGATCATCAATGCCATCTGGCTGGCAGCCAACTGATTCTTCGCGACCACGGAAACGAAGAATCCGATCGAGAGCACGACCACAAGGAACAAAGCCGTGCTGGCGAGGAGCGTTGAGAAGCTGCCGCGAAACGGCACCTGGAACCAGAAGATCGCGACGGACGCGCAGATCAGTGCGGCCACCATGCCCATCACGAAATAAGGCAGGAGTTTGCCGAATAAGATCTCAAGCGGCGTGACCGGAGTGGAAACGAGTTGCTCCATCGTTCCGCGTTCCCATTCGCGCGCAATCGTGAGCGAAGTGAGAAACGCTCCGATAACGGCCATGACCAGGGCAAGCACGCCCGGCAAGATGAAGGCTTTGCTCTCAAGATCCTCGTTGAACCATGTACGCGCTTCGAGACTGATGGACGGCTCAGGAGATCCGTGGCCGAGGCGCTCAGACCAATCGCTCACCACATTCGCTGAATATCCCTGTACAACCGCTTGCGCGTAGCCGATGATCACGTTCGCGGTGTTGTCGTCCGTGGCATCCACGATCGCCTGAACAGGCGTACTTTCGCCGTTTCTTAGACGCTGAGAAAGATCCCACGGAACCACGATGCCGATCTTCGCATCGCCGCGGTCAACCGCTTGGATCAATTCCGGATAACTATTCACCGCCCGCACGACGTGAAAATATTCACTCGCCTGAAAATGTTTCAGCAGGTCCTGGCTTTGCTGGCTGCCTTCCTGGTCATAGACGTAAACCGGGAGGTGTTTCAGATCGAGGCTCACGCCGTAGCCGAAAAGCAGCACCAGAATGAGCGGCATGACAAGCACAATCACGAGGCTTCTCGGATCCCGCCGGATCTGGATTGCCTCCTTGCGCGCGACTGCGAAGAGTCTTCCCCCGTTCATGATTCGGTGCTCCTCGTGTCTGCACCTTGATTCGTGCTCAGCGCGACAAAAACATCTTCCAGGCTGGGGCGGATCGTCTCGATACAGAAGACACGAACGCCATGCTGTTTCAGGTAGCTCTCGAGCTCGGGAATGTTCACTGCCTCCGGGCTCATCGTGAGGTGCAGCGAACTGCCATAAATGGCTACATCCATAACACCGGGATCTGTTGCGAGGACCTCGATGGCGTGTGCTAGTGGCTCACAGTTGAGCGCCAGCAACTGGCCTTTGAGCGACCTCTGCTTCAGTTCGGTGGGACTGCCCAGTGCGACGATCTTGCCGCGAAAGATCAGCGCCAGCCGATTGCAATACTCGGCCTCTTCCATGTAGTGAGTGGATACAAAGACGGTCACGCCATCGGCTGCCATGTGGTGAATCAGATCCCAGAATTGGCGGCGAGAAATGGGGTCCACACCCGAAGTAGGCTCGTCGAGAAAAACCACGGGCGGCTTGTGCAGGACGGCGCAGCCGAGAGCCAGACGCTGTTTCCAACCTCCAGGGAGTTCTGCGGTGATGGAATTCTCGCGGCCCAGAAGATTTGCCATCTTGAGAGCCCACGCAATCCGTTCCGGGACCAGTTGTGCCGGCACAGAGTAGAGGCCGGCAAACAGCCGCAGGTTCTCAATAACCTTCAGGTCGTTGTAGAGAGAGAATTTCTGCGACATATAGCCAATGCTCTGCCGAACAGATTCAGGTTTGTGCGCGACGTCGAATCCAGCCACGGTCGCTTGTCCCTCGCTTGGCCGCAGCAGACCACACAGCATGCGGATCGTGGTGGACTTGCCGGCCCCGTTCGGACCGAGGAACCCGAACACTTCGCCTTTGCGGACCTCGAGATTGAGTCGGTCGACGGCCACAAAACGGCCGAAGCGCTTGACCAGATCCCGGACCACGACCGAGTTCTCGGTAACAGTGGTCATTGCGCCTGTCCTCTCTGTGCGATTGCGTCGACAAACAAATCTTCAATGCTGGGCGAGGTGATTACCATGTTGTCAAAGGGAGCGCTGGCCGCAGTAAGGCGATTTTCGAACTGCGGAATGCGCCGCCTTGCTTCATCCACTACAGCGTGCACGCCGTCGCCGGTGAGGACGAGCGCGGAGATTCCTTCTGCGTGAGCCAGGGCATCGCGAACTCGCCGCGGCTCGGCGGATGTGACCGCGACTACATCTTTGCCCAGTCGCTGCTTGAGTTGGGAAGGCGTGTCGCAAAAAAGCAGTTTCCCGTGATCGAGCAACGCTACACGGTGGCAGCGCTCAGCCTCGTCAAGGTAAGCAGTCGAAGTGATGATCGTTACGCCTTGCAGGGCGAGTTCATAAAGAACCTTCCAAAAATCGCGCCGCGAAACAGGATCGACCCCGGTCGTCGGTTCATCGAGCAGGATCACTTTTGGAGTGTGAATCAGGGCGCAAACCAGTCCCAGCTTTTGCTTCATCCCCCCAGAGAGCTTGCCCGCAAGACGCTTGCGAAATTCCGTCATTCCAGCGGCGGCCAGCAGTTTGGCAGACTGTTGTTCACGGACCGCGCGATTGACTCCGAACACGTCCGCATAGAACTGAATGTTTTCATCCACGGTGAGGTCTTCATACAGCCCGAAGCGCTGCGGCATGTAGCTTAGGGAATGCTTGGCCTGCTCCGGATTACGCAGAACATCACACCCTTCGATGCTCACTGCTCCGTCGTCAGCTTCGAGCACGCCAGCAAGGATCCTCAGGGTCGTGGTTTTGCCGGCTCCGTCGGGGCCAACCAGGCCGAAAATCTCTCCACCACGCACCTCGAAGCTCAGGCCATCGACAGCGGTAATCGGACCAAAACGCTTGGCAAGGTTCGAGACCGAAATGCTCGTTGTGGAGATCATTGCCGCATCCTAGGGCAGGGGAATGTAGACGTCGGCAGGCATGCCGGGCTTGAGTTCGTGGTTCGTGTTGTCGATATCAACCTTCACGCGGTACACCAGGGTCACGCGTTCTTCGTCGGTCTGAACGCTTTTTGGAGTGAACTCCGCCTCCGACGAAATGAACGAAACGCGCCCGTGATACCGCTTTGTGGGATAAGTGTCGGTTCCTACGCTGACCTGTTGGCCCCACTTGATGCGGCCGAGATCGGTCTCCGGCACATAGACGCGTAACCAGATGTGGTCGAGATCGGCCAAGGTATAGACCGGAGTGCCGGGCGAAACCACCTCGCCGAGTTCTGCCTGGCGTACCAGAATTACGCCTGAAAGCGGCGCTTTCAACGTGGTGTAATCCAGGCGAATTTGCGACATGGCAACGTTCTCGTGAGCTTGATGAAGGTTGGCGCGATCGACTGCGATCTCTTCTTTGCGTGTGCCCTCAACCAGTTCGTTATAAATTTCCTGCTGACGCTCGTAAGTAGCCTTAGCGCGCACGACATTGGTTTCCGCCTGATCGCGGGTCTGGCCGGGGATTTCGTCCTTCGTGTAGAGATCGTTGTAGCGAGCGAGATCCTTCTCTTTCTGGTCGAGATCAGCTTTAGCATCAAGGACCGCTTGGTGCGCTGCCTGAACATCTTGTGTGCGGCTGCCGGCGAGAGCGAGTTTGAGTTGGTCGTCGCGCACGCGAGCGTTGGCCCGATCGACCGTGACTGCCTGACGGTAATCGTCACTGTCGAGGCGGGCAAGCAGCTGCCCTTCCTGCACGGCCTGACCTTCTTCCACGGGAAGGTCGATGATGCGTCCGGTCACCTTGAAGCTGACCAGGCTCTCGTGGGCTTCGATGTTGCCGGAGAGCTTCATTTCATGCGGCGGTTGCGCTTTTCTCGACCAGCGCGGATAGAGCAGTACGCCCCCGATCACGATGCCCGCCAGAACAGCGATTGCAATGATGCGCTTCATAATTTCGAACAGTCCTTTCCGCTAACTTCCGCCGAGGTATTTTCGATAAGTGCGCTCGGTCGCTCCCAAAGCGCGCGCCAAGGCTAGCGTGGCATCGGCGTGACGGGCGAGGGCGGTGATGTGATCGTCCTCGGCCGATTGCAGTGAGGTTTGGGCTGTGATCACTTCGATGTTGTCGGTTAATCCGTTCTTGAAACGATCCTGCGCCAGGGCGAGCTCGCGCTGGGCCAAGGCGAGAGCGGCCTGAGTCACGCTGACCTGTTGCTCGGCCGATTGCGAGTCGAGAACGGCCTTGCGGACATCCTGCTCAACGCCGCGCCGCAGATCGGCAATTTGCAAGTCGATCCGCTGCACCTGGCTCGCCAGCTCTTTTTTCTCGCCGCTGCGATCCCGATCGAAGAGGTCGATCGAGATGACACCTTCGATCAATCCGATCCCCGGCATCGTGCCATAACTGCGGCCGAGGGCGCCGTAGTTGCCGTCGACGGAAAGCTTTGGATAATAGCGCGCGTGCGAGGCTTTCTGCTGTTCCAGCAAAGCTTCGCGCTGCGAGACGAGAGACTGGAAATCGGAGCGACTCTCGAGCGCAGCGGAAATTGCCTCATCCATGTTGGGCAACTCGACGGCGTGGAATTCCAGTCGCTCCGCGAGTTCCATCGGTTCGCCGGGACGGAGCCCAAGAAACCGTTCGAGGTCCAGAATGCTGGTTTCGTAGTTGTCACGGGCGACGAGCAGAGTCTGCCGATCGCGCTGCAACTGCACCTGCTCGCGCACCACATCAACAGCAGTCGCGAGACCGGCGGCATGCTGATCCTCAGCCAAGCGCAACAAAGCCTCCGACGTCGCGATGCGGGCCTCGTCAGCTTCCACTTCGGCTTGCGCAGCTTGTGCTTCAAAATAAAGTCCACCCGTCTGGCGGATCACCAGATCGCGCGTGTCCTGGTAGGTGAGGGCAGTCGCTTGCTGGAGGCGCTGGCTCGATTTCCATGCATGGTAAGTCTGGCGGTCGATGATCGTTTGGTTGGCGAAAATGCGGTAGTCATAATTCGAAAATGGCCCGACTACCGCCGGGATTGGCAGCCCGGGCATGGATAATCCGAGAGCCTGCAAGTTGCGATTCTGCAAGCTGGTTACATGATCACCGGTGGCGTGAGGCAGCAACGGTGAGGCGGCGCGCTCGGTGGCGCCAGCGGCTTCGGCACGCTGCGTATCCGCAACCCGCACTCCCAGGTTCGCCTTCAACGCCTGTGCAATTGCTTCTTCGAGGGTAAGCCGGGCGGGCTCGGGCTGACTCTGCGCTTCCACAAAAAGTCCGGTGCAGAACACAACAGAGAGGAGAACCGCTGCAAACTTCATTGGGGGGAATCTCCTTTGGAGGTCGCCACGTCCCAGAAATCTTCAAATGTCCGTTCCAGCCACGACGAGACATTTCCGTTCGGTCGTATAGACCAGAGGAGCAGCGTCCCTAAAACATTCCGCTGAAACGTCATGGCGAGGTCCATCGCTTTGCGATCGTGGCGAATCTCCTTGCGCTCCTGGCCAAACTTGATGATCCGGGCCAGACTGTTGCGGCCGCGTGCCATGGTTTCGCCCGTGAATTCGCGGGCCTCGTCGCTGCCTACAAATGCGGCCAACAAGCTGCGCGTCAGGGGCGCGCTGCGCGTGGGTTCTTCGGCAATGGCATGCATCAGCCGATGCAACACATCGCGTATAGAACGGTCTCCGGCTTCCGCTTCGTGCAGTGCGTTGCTGATCTTCCCAATCTGCTTTTCTGAGAGCGCAATCAGAACATGGTCTTTGGTGGGGAAGTAGTTGAAAAACGTGCCCTGACCAACATCTGCAGCTTCCGTGATGGCTTCAGTACTGGTGTCGAAAAAGCCGCGTTCGGCGAACAGTCTCATCGCCGTTTGATACAGCTTTTCGCGCGTTTCCGCGCGACGGCGCTCCCGGCGGCCCGCAGGTTTGGGAAGTTGATTGTGTCTGCGCTTGGTCACTTGACGCTGTTATAATGAGCTATACTCATAAATGAGTATAACTCATAAATGGAAAATGTCAAAACGTATAATTCGACCCATCTAAAACGATGATTGAAATTTTCCCGTTGGCAACCTGGCATACAAACGTTTTAATAGAGCACTAAACGCCGAGGCAGGATGTCGCACGCCGGCTGAGTCAGATCAAGGCAGTCGATTCTGGAGGCGACGATTTATGGAGCTCAAAGTATTTGACGACAAGTCTTCGCTGAGCAAGGCCGCTGCGGTGCAAGCCGCTGCCGCTATCCACAAAGCCATTCAAAATCGCGGCCAGGCTCGCGTGATTGCCGCCACGGCGGCATCTCAGCTGCATTTCCTGGATGCTCTGACAAAGGCCGAAAAAATTGACTGGAGTCGGGTCGAGCTGTTTCATCTGGATGAATACATCGGTCTGCCGATCACGCATCCTGGAAGTTTCCGAAAGATGCTACTGGAGCAGTTGATTCAGAAGACGGGAATCACTCAATATCACCTGCTCGATGGAGATGGGGATGCGCTTGAGGTGGTGCGGCGGGTTGGGGCGGCCATCACCACCGCTCCGATCGATATCGCTTTTGTCGGGATTGGGGAGAATGGTCATTTGGCCTTCAACGATCCTCCCGCAGATTTTGAGACCAATGACCCCTACCTGGTTGTGAAACTGGATGAGGCGTGCCGGTTGCAGCAGGTAGGCGAGGCGTGGTTCGCAGATATTTCGCAAGTACCCACCCACGCGATATCGATGTCGATACGACAGATCTTGAAAAGCAAAGAGATTTTGGCGGTTGTTCCGGACAGCCGAAAGGCGCAGGCAGTGAAAGCTTGCTTCGAGGGCGAGATCAGCCCGATGGCTCCGGCCTCAATATTGCGGACGCATGCCAACGCCACGATCTATCTCGACAAAAACTCGGCAGCACTACTCAGCACATCCTTGCGGCCGACGGCCTGAGAGGCGCGCATTCCCAAGCGGATCAAATCCTTGGATCCAGCGCAGTCAGCGCCCTCCGGCGCGCGCCCCATCGCTCATTTGCGTTGGTGGATCGGCGGGCTGCTGTTCGCTTCCACTGTCATCAACTATATCGACCGGCAAACTCTTTCGCTTCTCGCGCCTTATCTGAAGCGGAGTTACCACTGGACAAACAGCGATTATGCAAATCTGTTGATTGCATTTCGCATTGCTTACAGCGTAGGGCAAACGCTGTTTGGACGCTTGATGGATCGGATCGGCACGCGGCGAGGACTGACATTCACGGTGACCTGGTATTCCATCGTTTCCGTGTTGACTTCACTGGCGAATGGTTTCTTCAGTTTTGCCGGGTTCCGTTTTTTCCTGGGGGCAAGTGAATCCGCGAATTGGCCGGCGGCCACCAAAGCGGTCTCAGAGTGGTTTCCGAAGAGCGAGCGTGCGTTTGCCACTGCCCTGTTTGATAGCGGATCTTCGATCGGCGGGGCAATCGCACCTTTTCTCGTTCTAGGAATCTATTTTCGCTGGGGATGGAGGCCGGCGTTCGCGATTCCCGGCCTGCTCGGATTCCTTTGGATACTATTTTGGCGGCGGTTCTATTATCCGCCTGAATCCCATCCTCGCATTAGCAAATCCGAGTTAGAGCTCATCGTTTCCGACAAACTGGATTCCGGATCGCAGCCACCGGCGAAGAGTCGGACCCGTTGGCGCGACCTACTTAAGCTGCCGCAAGCATGGGCAACAATCATCGCCAAGACCTTCACTGATCCTGTCTGGTTCTTTGTTACCGATTGGTTCCCGATCTATCTGGTGGCGAAGGGCATCGACCTCAAGAGCGGGCTCATCGCCATCTGGATTCCTTTTGTCGCCGCCGATTGTGGAAACTTCCTTGGAGGCGCGGCCTCCGGTTATCTGATCAAGCGAGGATGGTCATTGGGAGCGGCCCGGAAGGCGGTCATCATTTTCGGCGGCGTCGGAGTCACGATGTTCATCCCCACGATCTTGACTACAAATCTTTATGTGATTGCCTTTCTGTTCGCGGTCGCCACGTTTTCTTATGCCGCTTTCTCGACGATGGCGAATGTGTTGCCTTCAGACCTCTTTCCCAACGAGTCGGTCGCATCGGTAAGTGGGTTCAGCGGCACCGGAGCGGGATTGGGGACGATTGTTGCTTTCAAGCTGATCGGATATTTTTCGGATTCGCACCGCGCCCTGCGAGGACATTCGTTCGACCCGATCGTCATTGCGGCGGGGCTCGTTCCATTCGTCGGGATGATTCTGGTTCTACTCCTGCTTCGCAACACGCGCGCCTCGGAGCAGGGAACGGTTCTGAAGATCTGACCGGCGCACGTGGGAAATGTGCAGCCTGACCCTCGCATGAATCTGATCTGCGCCAGAAGGAGCGTCCGCCGACGTAGAATTACCGCCTGAAACACGCTGCGATATCCTCGCGGGTGAATTTGCTTTCAAAGCCGAGTAGTTATCCAAATCCTATGAATAAAGCCACACTGATCGCGATACAAGTCACGTTTCTTCTTCTGCCACTGGCTGCGCCAGCCCACGCGCAACTCGACCTTTTTTCGAAAGAACAGCGCATTGAATTTACTCCGGAGTGGAAGGGCGACCGTTTCTCCGACGGTCGGCCGAATGTTCCGGATGCTATGCTCGAGAGGCTGAAAGACGTCACCGCCGATGAGGCCTGGGACGTTTTGCAGGATGCCGGATACAAGAACCAGTTCGAAGGCGGCTGGCGCGTAATCAATCCGGGAGAGCGGCTCGTGGGTCGGGTTGTAACGGCAGTTTTCATGCCGCGACGTCCTGACGTCGATTCGGTGATTCGGGCTAACGGCAAGAGAGAAAATCGCATTGGCGACGAGAATTCCTGGATCATCGACATTCTGAAGCCGGGAGACGTTCTGGTGGTCGATCTGTTTGGCAAGATTCGCTACGGCACAATTATTGGCGACAATCTGGCGACGGCCATCTACGCCAAGAGTCACAATGGTCTGATCGTCGACGGAGCGGTGCGCGACGTGACCGGCATTCAGAAAATTCCCGGATTCCAATGCTATGTGCGCGGAGTCGATCCCTCTGCGCTCGAGAATGTGATGCTGACAGGGATCAATATTCCTATTCGAATTGGGAACGTAACCGTGATGCCGGGCGACGTTGCGATCGGAGACCCTGAAGGCGTAACGTTTGTGCCTCCGCAACTGGCGGAGAAAGTGGCGGACGACACGGAGATGGATCATCTGGTCGATGAGTGGGGCCACATGATGCTTCGTGAAGGTAAATACACGCCGGGCCAAATCGATGCCCGATGGACAAAGGCGATGATCGAGCAGTTCAATGCGTGGCTGGAGAAAAAGGGGTCGAAGCTTCGCATGCCGGAACAGTGAAGAACGAGTGGAGAAAATTCGATCAAGCCTCCAAGAGTTTCGCGAGCGCCGGCGAATGCAGTTAAGTCATGTGTTCGCGAAACAGCTTTGAGAGTTGTGTAGCTACGATTTTGTCTTCGCCGGGCTGCAGCATAAACGAATTCATCGAGAGGCCCGGCCGTCCTTCGCCATGGCTGATTGCGATAGAAGGCTTCGCCTCCCGCAACAGTTTCGCCGCTTCTTGTGGAGTCAAGGAAATTCGGGACTCATCCCATGTGATGCGCATGTGCGGGACATGATTTGCGATGTCCGGGACGAAGAAGGAAGTTCTGACGCTTCCAACTTTCGTGATTTCATTGGAGATCAGCTCAAGTCGGCCCTGCCATTCCTGCGCCAGCGCATCATGATCTTCGGCGAGAAAAAGATCGAGAGCTTTCACCATGCCCAGGATTTCTTCCTTGCCCACTTTCTGACTTCGCCCGATCGTGTCTTCGTGCGGACTGTTATTGAGCAGTGCGTTGGCGACTAACTCCCGTCGTCCGATCAAAAGTCCGGCACATTGCGGCCCACGAATCGCTTTGCCGCCGCTGAAGGTGACAAGATCGTAGCCCATGTTAGTGTAATCCCAAAGATGGGAAACGGGCGGCGTATCGGCGGCCGCATCGTTCATGCAAGGAATGTTGTATTGCTTTGCCAGCTTGACCCATTCGTCCACTTTGATTTGACCGGCCGCGTTGGCGAAATTTGTAAAATGCATCATTGCCGTTCGCTCATTCACCGCAGCGCGTAGCTCATCTACCGTTTCGATTTCCACGAGCTTGACTCCCGTCGAGCGCAGTTGGTGATCGAAGGGATTGCGATGCGATTTTTGTATGATCACTTCTGATTTCATTCCGGTAAGGTCTGGTAGTTGGCGGATCAAGGCCTCATCGCTGCCGGTGAGAATGCCAGCCAGGCCTGATTGGATTGCAGCGGCGGCGCCGGATGTGACCAGCGCGCTGTAGGCATCAGACAACTTGAGCATTTGGGCAATGCGATTGCCGGCAGCCACTTCCAATTCCGGAATGCTCACGAAATGGCGGCCTGCCGTCGCCATTACTGCTTCGAGTTCCGGATGAGGAAGCGAGCCACCAAGCTCGGTCATCGTACCTTCGCAATTGATGAGCGTTGTGACACCGAGTTCCTCGTAGGGGTTCCCTGTACTTCCAAAGCCAGTGACTGACACGCCTTTGGCGGCCACTTTGCCATTCGAAGAAAACAATTTGCGAGGCGAGAGCAGCGTTCCCGCAATGGCCCCAGCCGTCGCCAGAAATCCGCGGCGATTCCACTTCGAGTTGATTCGCATAATGCCCCCCCAGTTATCTCACTTGCGAGTTACAGCGGCAATGCAATTGATTTCCACCAGCGAATTTCCCGGCAGGGCGGCGACTGCGACGGTGGTGCGCGCCGGACCGCCGTGAGGAAAATAAGTTGCAAAAACTTTGTGCATGCCATCCCAATCTTCAATTTTTACCAGATACACGTTTGCCTGAAGAACGCTGTCCATCGATCCGCCGCCGACTTCGACCAGCTTTTGCACCTTGTCCATCACCATTTTGGTGTGCGATTCAATCGTCCACTCCTTAGCATCGCGTGTGTCATGTGCACCTTGCCCGGAGACGTATAGCACTCCGTTGTGAACGACGACCGGCATAATTACTTCTTTTTCGCCGCCTGGCTGGCCCTCGCCGTTCAACTTCCGAACTTCTGCGGCATTCGAAGATGGCGAAGTCTGTGCGAGCGCACGATTCGGAAAAAAGGCCGCAGTAATCCCCAGGCCTGAGAGCACGGAAGCGAATCGCGCGGCAAATCCTCTACGGGTTGAATTTGAGTCCACGGATGAGTTCCTTTCGAATCGGAGTTTCTTCGTCACAACCGCCCAAACTTCTTGACTGCTTCCAGGATGGATCTCGTCTGTTCTATCACGGCGTACATGGAGTGCTCTTTGAAATCCATTTGCTGCGCAAGAGCGAGCACTTGCTGCGCCTGGGCTCGTGGCACGACGACCACGCCATCGCTGTCAGCGGCAACGATATCTCCGGCATTCACGGTGACGCCGTCACAAACAATCGGGATTTGCGATCCGGCAAAGCGATAGTGGTGCACCGAAGTCGAAGGCACGATGCCGGTCGCGTAAACGGGGAAGCCGATTTTCCGCAAATAAGCAACATCGCGCACGCCACCATCGATGACCGCGCCAGCATATCCGCGGGCCGACATCGCCGTGCCCATCAGTCCACCCATGCCGGCAATGTCTTCGCCATCTTCAACCTTCATTACATACACCGAGTCCGCAGATCCGTCATCGATGGCCGCCAGCATTCCGTTCAATGCGTTCGGATCGCGATTGCCTTCATCCTTCTTAAGCAGCACGGTTCGGGCAAAGCCCGCGAATTTCGTGGTGAAGAGAGGATGCATGCGATGGCTCATATACATGCGTTTGCCCGTCAATTGCTCAAGGGCATCTGAAACGGAAGCCACTTCTACGCGGCGATAATCAGAAAGCAAATCATTGTCTGACGCCGCACCGGACTGCGCAGATTGGGCACGTAGCCCTCGAACCAGAAAGAGACTGGCGACGAACACGGCAATGAGGACAAGAAATATAGCGATGATGCGATATCGGACTCCTGGAAGCGACTTGTTCACCTAGGCCTCCTGCATTTATATATGTGCGCGGACTTTAACATCGTTGCGAGTTCTGTGGGAAGAGTCAATTCTCGGAAAAGGATACGGAAATGAAAATTGCAAATCAGTTTAAGCCAGCACCGGTGGTCATGTTTGCCTTATTCACGATTCTGGGAGCGGCTGTGGCCGCTCGGCCCTGTCATGCCCAGGAGCATAAAGCGATCAACTTGTCCCCTCAACGCGGCCTCCCGTTCAGCGACGGAATCATTGCGGGCAACACGGTCTACGTTGCCGGGCAAGAGGGCACCGACGCATCCGATAAACTCGTCGCCGGTGGCATCGGTCCGGAAACCCAGGCAGCACTCGACAATATCCAAAAAGTTCTGAAGGCCGCTGGATTCGAACTGAAAGACATAGTCAGCGTAACCGTTTATCTCGCCGATATTCATGAGTTCCCCGATATGAACAAGGTTTACAAAACCGTCATGCCCGACCCGAAGCCAGCCCGCGCGACTGTACAAGTTGCAGCGCTGGTCAATAACGCTCGAGTTGAGATTTCAGCCATTGCCGTCAAGGGAAAATGAAGCAGCTCATACTCGAATGGAGTGACCTTTGCCAGCCGGGGAGCAGCAACCGATTCGGTGATTCGTGAAATGCAAAAAGTGAGGTTGACAGCCGTGTCGCGTTTGCGATAAACCGATTGCAAGCGTTTCTTTGCTTTCCAATTGTATCGAAACCTTTCGTTTGGGGAACATCTCAAGCATTGAACTGCGTTCAGTCGAAGGTCACCCATCTGGCGCGAGGTGAGCAAATGCGTACGCATCGGTCTGCTGCTTTTGGCCTACTGACGTTTCTCTTCCTGGGGATAGCTCTGGCGTGGGCAAGCATCACCGGGAGCATCTCTGGAGTGGTGACTGACACGTCGGGAGCCGTGCTGTCTGGAGCTACGGTCGTGGCGACCGAGACCCAGACCGGCGTGAAGACCTCCGCCACGACCGATGCCAAGGGCTTCTACAATTTGCCAGCGCTCGCGGTCGGCATTTATGACGTGGAAATTCGACACACGGGCTTCAAGACCTTCCGTAAGACCGGCCTCGTGATCGACGCGAATTCTGCCTTGCGCGTGGACACAAGCCTCAGCGTGGGAGCAGTCAACGAAAAGATCGAGGTTCAGAGCGAAGCTGCTCAAGTCGACACCCAGAGCACGCAAATGGGTGAAGTAATCGAGGGCTCGAAAATGACTTCGGTCCCGCTGAATGGCCGGTCGTTCATTGATCTGCTGGCCCTGCAACCGGGAGTTTCGCCTTATCAATGCACGTCAGCAAATTGCAATGACACAACGAACGGAATAGGGGTAGATGAAACAACGGTTTCCGGCGATCAAACCAACGGAACCCAGTCGGTAAACGGTGGCCGGCTGGGTTCGAACGGCTTCATGGTGAATGGAGCGGACGCGCAAGAAGGTGTTCACAATGGCGCCGCGATTCTTCCGAATCTCGATTCCATCTCCGAATTCCGCATCCTGACTAATAATTTCAACGCCGAATATGGCAATTTCAGCGGCGGCCAGGTCAATGTCGTGACCAAAGCCGGAACCAATAAATTCCACGGAGACGTGTTCGATTTTCTGCGCAATACCGATTTCGACGCCGCCAACTACTTCGCGGGGGGAACACGCGGGGATTTCAAGCAGAATCAGTTTGGCGGAACGATTGGCGGGCCGATCAAGAAAGACAAGGTTTTCTTTTTCGGCGACTATCAGGGAACCAGACAAATCCTGGGGCAGACACAGTCCTTTGTTGTCCCTACGGCAGCAGATCGCACAGGGAACTTGATGGATGAAGCGGACCTGCTCACTGGTAGCGTGGCAGGAAGCTCGGCCGGTCCCTCTGCTGGCTATCCCTTTGGCGGCTGGGCCTATATCCTTTCTCAAGAATTGGGATATCCGGTGTATGGGCCAGGCAGTGCACAATTTCCGAACGGGGAGCCTTACTACACGCCGGGATGCACGAGCAACACCGTTTGCGTGTTCCCGAACGCGGTCATTCCCACGTCCGCTTGGTCTCCTGTGGCGACGGCCACTTTGCAATACATCCAGTCGCCGAATGCAAGTCTACCCTCGGGTGCCAATTATGAAGCTTCCTCGTACAACCAGAACCTGAGGGACGATAAACTCGGCGTCCGCTTCGACACGAATACGCATTACGGCAATTTGTTTGGATACTACTTCTTCGATCAATTCACAGTGACCACTCCTTACGCTCAGGGCATCTCTTTCCCGGGTTTTGACAGCAGCGTCCTGGGCCGGGCCCAGATGGCAAACCTGGGCCTGACGACAACCATTAACAGCTACACCGTCAATGATGTTCGTTGGGCGTATCTGCGGAATCGTTACTTCGGCGGAGTTCCAATTGGCGGGACGGGCGTTTCGCTGAGTTCCCTAGGTTTTAATACTCCATGGAATAGCACGGGCGGAATCGGCGCTATCAATCCAGCGCTGGAAGGAGTTCCGTCTTTCGCTTTCAATAACTACGAATTTGGACTTCCCCAAGATGCCCTGCGGCAATTCAACAATACGTACCAAATCATCGACAATTTCACGAAAATCGTAGGAACCCACACTTTCCAGTTCGGTGGCGATCTCCACTACGATCAAATTAACGAGCGCAACTACGATGATGCAAACGGAGCGTATGTCTTCAACGGTTCAGAGACAGGGTATGACTTCGCCGACTTCCTGATTGGCGCTCCAAACAATTTCACCCAAGCCAGCCAGCAGCTCCTTGACTCGCGCGACAAGTATTTTGGAGTCTATGCCCAGGATAGCTGGCGCGCGCGGCCAACGCTGACCATCAATTACGGACTACGCTATGAGATCATGACGCCCTGGTACGACACGCAGAACAAACTGGAGACCGTCATCGCCGGCGAACAGTCCCAGGTTTTTCCCACTGCACCGACGGGGTTGGTGGTGCCGGGAGACCCGGGTGTACCACGAACTTTGGCTCCCATTCAGTATCACAACTTCGCTCCCAGAATTGGATTCGCTTACGCGCCGGACGTCTCAGAAGGGTTTCTGGGCAAACTCTTCGGTGGTCCTGGCAAAAGCAGCATTCGTGTCGGTTATGGCATCTTCTACAGCGCCATCGAGGATGCCACCGGCTTCGTTGAAGTTGGCGATGCGCCGTATGGGTTGTATTACTCCTCTCCGGAACCCACGCTCCTAGCATCCCCATTTATCGATCGCGGCACAGGGTTTAGCGAGGTGAGTGCCGGGCCAAAGTTTCCCTTTACGTTTCCCCCACCAAACTCGTCGCCAAAAAATCCCGACACCTCGTTCAATTGGGCCCAGGCCACGCCTATTTCCGGGTCCGACTACTTGTATCCTCACGACAAAATACCGCAGGTGCAGGAGTTCGAGTTTTCTCTCCAGCGGCAGTTGGGCTCGGCAACTGTGTTGGGCGCCAGTTACGTGGGATCGGTTGGCCGGCACCTCCTGACGTTCGAGGAGGCGAATCCCGGGAGTGCAGAGCTCTGTCTTTTCTTGAGCAACCCCGCAAACCTCGCCCTAATTAACGGTCAGCCTCAGTCCCCTTGCGGTCCGTTTGGGGAAGACAACGCATATGTCCTGGCACCGGGAGTGACCGTTAATTCACCCAACGCCGTAACTTCTAATGGGGTGACGACCGTGTACGGCACGCGGCAAACATTCGGGATTAACTTCGGCAGCAACCCCTACATGATCACGGCTGTAAGCTCGAGTTTCAACTCGCTGCAGGTGAGTCTGAAACATACTGAGAAATATGGCAATTTCTTGCTTGCTTACACCTATGAAAAATCCATAGACAACGGCTCGTCGTCGTTCGATGCGACCAACCTTTTTGATCCCAGGGCAAGCCGTGCCTTGTCGGTTTTCGATGTCCCGCAAGACCTAACCGTGAGTTACACCGTGGAACTACCCTTCGATAAATTCGCACGTAACAGGCTCACCGCGGGATGGGAATTGTCTGGCATCACAACCTTCGCCAAAGGCGAGCCCGTCCAGATCAGCGAACCCTCCGATGACCTTTCACTCAGCGGGACATTCGACGACACCATCGACGAGCCCAGCTACGCCGACAACGGCAGCTCTCTTTTCGTAAACCGCAATCCGCGCAATGCGGCTGGCCAGCCGTACTTTAACCCAAACTATTTCCAGGCAGAGCCACTTGGGCAGGTTGGAAACGTCATGCGCCGTTTCTTTAGTGGGCCGGGCATCAACAACTTCGACATGGCCCTGCTGAAAGATACGAAGATTACCGAAGATGTGCAGTTGCAATTCCGCGCCGAGGCATTCAACATCTTCAATCACGCCCAGTTCATAAATCCATCGGGAAATTTCGACAATCCTGGTGCAGGTAATTTTGGGTATGTCACTTCGGCTCGGGATCCACGCATCCTGCAGCTCGCGCTGAAGCTGCTTTTCTGAGGACTGGTGAGTCGTGCCAACCGCACAGAAGATCGGGCTGAAGTCCGATGTTGACTCGGGCCTCTTGGGCTCGCTTTATCAATGCTCATAACTCGCGGAGTTCTCGGGCTGGCGGTGGTGATCGTCACGTGCGCAGTGCATGTTCCGGTGACCACATCCCAGGAGATGAAAGCCGAGCCGAAGGCCTCGTCTACTTTGGCTAAGGGAGGCCAAATTCTCGCCTCGAATTGCGCGGCGTGCCACGGCATCGACGGGAAGGGAAGCGAGCGCGCTCCAAACATTGCCCAAGGCTCGAACGCGCAACAGCTCTCGGATGAGCAACTCTCGCGGATCATTGCAAACGGCATCCCTGGGACGGCTATGCCCGCGTTTCACTCCCTGCCCGCTGAGCAAGTTCGTGAACTGATCGCATATTTGCGGAGCCTCGAAGGAACCGGCAAAACTGCCAAGCTTCCAGGCAAGCCCGAGGATGGCAAGGCCATCTTTTTTAGCAAAGGGGGATGTTCCCAATGTCACATGATCGCCGGGCAAGGTGGCTTCATTGCTTCCGATCTGACCGAGTTTGCCCGTACGCATTCGCTGGAACAAGTCCGCAGCGCCATCATCGAGCCGAGCACAGGCAGGAAGGGGCCGGTTGGATTGGCGACGGCAATCCTTCGGGATGGCGAGAAATACGTCGGCAGAGTGCGCAACGAGGATAATTTTTCCATTCAATTGCAGAGCCTGGATGGGACATTTCACTTCATCGCGAAGTCAGATCTCGAGAAGCTGGAATACGACACTAAGCCGCTGATGCCCAACCTGGCCTCGACCTTCACCGAAAAAGAGCTGAACGATTTAGTCAGTTTTCTGATAAGCGCATCCGGAAACCGCAATCCGGAACACTCCGCGAAAGAGAGTGAGATGGATAATCTGGAGGACTAGGCGTTGTGCCCGGCCAGCGAGGAACGAGTGAACCCAGGCGAGAGAAATTCAGACGACGATGCGGTGGTGAATCGAATTGGCAGTTGGTTGCGTCTGTGTGTGGTTACGAGCTTCGTGCTTGGCGTGCTCACCGCCTTGAGTCCTCGGAGCGCTGCGCAGGCGCCGCGTGAGTTTGGGCTGCGCGCCGAGTCTCCGAAATTCTGGAGTGTCATTGATAAGAATGCCAAACTCAGCCAGGTCGCTACGGGATTCGGATTCACCGAAGGCCCGGTGTGGGGCCCGGCCGGTTTTATTTATGTCAGCGACGAAACGATCAACAAAATCTATCGCGTTTATCCTGACGGCAGAAAGGAAGAAGTCATCTCTCTCGGCGATCCGGATGGCAATACATTCGATCGCCAGCATCGGCTGATCGATTGCGCAAGCGTATTGCGTGCCGTGATCGAGGTGACGCCAGAGGGTAAGTACAAAATCCTCGCCGATCACTACCAGGGCAAGAAATTGAATACTCCCAATGATGTGGTCGTGGGACCCGATGGAGCGTTGTATTTTACCGATCCAACCATGGATTTTGTTCCGGGCGCCGTGCAGGAGATCCCTTTCCAGGGAGTTTATCGTTTAAATGCCAATGGTGATTTGAGGCTGCTTACCAAGGATCTGACGCAGCCCAACGGCCTGGCGTTTTCGCCGGATGGTAAGCGCCTCTACATCGATGACAGCGAGCAGAGGAACATTCGGGTTTATGACTTTTCATCCGACGCAACCCTCAGCAACGGCCGGATCTTCGGTGACGAGCCCGGTGGAAAAGACGACGGCGTGCCTGATGGAATGAAAGTCGACAAGAATGGAATCCTGTTTGTGACCGGACCGGGGGGAATCTGGGTATGGGATCCGAGCGGCAAGCATCTGGGCACCATTCTCATGCCCGAGCAGCCGGCGAATCTTAGTTGGGGCGATCGCGACTACCACACGCTTTACATCACCGCGACGAAGTCTGTCTACCGACTGGAGACGAAGACCCGAGGGTTCGTACCGTACCTGAAATAGCGCCGCTCGACCCATATGATCGCAACGGCCGTGCCGGGTTTCTAATGTGAGAGTGTGAAGCTGAACACATCGCTTCCCGCAGCGATCGCGACGTACTGGATGTTATTGATTGCGTAGGCCATGGGAGAGGCGCTGATCTGCTGTCCAGTATTGAAATGCCACAGAGAGCGCCCGCTCGCCGCATCTACAGCTTCGAACGAATCAGCATCATCGGCGAAGAATACGAGCCCGCCCGCGGTGGTCATGGTGCCGCCCCAGGAACCGCCGTCGCCTGTCTGCGGATATCGCCATACCGCCTTCCCA
>JASHQK010000392.1 GCA_030039195.1 Candidatus Sulfotelmatobacter sp. | reverse complement strand
CTTCGTCGAGAATCAGGATGCGCGGCTCCGCCAGAATGGCGCGCGCGATCGAGATTCTCTGGCGTTGTCCGCCCGACAGTTTTACTCCGCGTTCGCCGACGATCGTTTCGTACTTGTCGTCAAACAATTCAGCGAATTCATCCACCCGCGCGATGCGGCAGGCACGTAACACTTCATCTTCAGTTGCGTCTGGCCGCGAAAACATCACATTCTCCCGAATCGTTCCGTCAAAAAGAAAAGACTCCTGTAGCACTACACCCAACCGCGTGCGGAAGGAATCCAGCCGCACCGTACTCAGGTCGACGCCATCTATATAAGCGATTCCTCTCGTCGGAACGTAAAACGCGGAAATGAGCCCAATCGTCGTCGATTTGCCCGATCCCGAAGAACCGACCAGCGCGGTCACGGTTCCAGGCTCTGCGCGGAAGGAAATGTCGTGCAGGACTTCGTGCGTGCCGTCGTAGCTGAAACTTACATCGTCGAACTCGACCGTGCCGATGACGTCGGGCAGCACGACGGAGCGCTTAGGATCTTCGTGCTCCGGGCGTTCCTTCATGATCTCCTGCGTGCGTTCCAGACCGGCGAGCGCTTCCGTGAGCTGCGTGCCGATGGCCACCACCTGCATGACCGGAGCGACCAGATAAACCAGCAGAGCAGTAAAGGAAGTGTAGCCACCGGGGCTCAGCGTGCCACGCACCATCTCGTGGCCGCCGATGTACATGGTAGCTGCGCCGACAATACCGAGGAGTCCGCTGGCGGAAAGGCTCATCAGAGAAGTCGCGGTCAACGTGCGCATGACGTTTTCGAGCAGACGGTGCACGCCTGCGGCAAATACTTTTTCTTCGCGCTCCTCGGCGTGATATCCCTTGACCACACGCACGCCGCCCAGCGATTCCGTCAAACGACCGGTAACTTCGGCGTTGATCTTGCCGCGCTCGCGAAAAATAGGACGGAGCGTGGCGAACGCGCGGTCCAATGCAACCGAGAAGCACGCCAGAGAACCGACGGCTATTAGCGTCAAGGGAGCACTGATGCGGAAAAGCAGAACCAGGGCGATGGCGGCGGCGATTACACCGCCGGCAAAATTTACCAGGCCAGTCCCCAGCAAATTGCGCACGCCCTCGACATCAGTCATGATGCGCGACACGAGCGCCCCAGTCTTGTTGGCATCGTAGAATGCAACCGGCAAACGAGAGATGTGCCGCTGCACTTCCTGCCGCAATTCTGTGATTAACCGCTGCGCGGCTTTGGAAAGCAGTTGCGTGAGCGAAAAATCCGTAATGCCCTGCACAACGGTCGCGGCCAGGACCGCCAATACGAGAGGCCGCAGCATGCCGGAGTGGTGTTTGAGGGCGACATCGTCGATCAGGAATCTGGCCGAATACGGCAGCACGAATCCGGCAAACTTGTTGATCACCATCAGCACGAGCCCGAAGGCGAGCAAGCCGCCTCGCGGACGCATCAGCTTCCAGACTTCCGGCCAGACGGCTTTCAGCCGTTGCAGTTTTGGCGGCTTCGTCGCCTCTTTGGTCGCGGGACTCAAGTCTCTATTGGACTCCGTTTACTGGCAGCCGGCTTCAATTAATACTCGATTGTCACATATTCCGGCTAGTGTGACAGGCCTTGCGCCGGCGTTGTATGCTCGGGGCGTGTCCCGCCCCTCTTCGTCGGATCGGTCGCCAACCGTGGGTTTGGTGCTCGGTCTCGTTATCACATTGTCCGCCGTACTGGCATACTCCGCTTACATTACGTGGCAGGTGAAGGGCCTGCGCAAACTGCAGACCAATCTTGTCGATCGGAATCGGAAAGATTCGCTGCAGCTGCTCCGCATTCAGAACGACCTCAACTCGCTTGCCGTGGCCATGCGTGACATGATCAGCGGAGACGAACCTTATCCTCTGACCGCCTGGTCGGCGCAGTTCGAGCGCATTCACACCGATCTGGATGACGCGATGCGGCTGGAGGCGACCTTCGCTGCCGCCAGCCGAACTCCGCAGCAGAGCGCATTTCTGACGAGTTCGTTCAACCAGTTTTGGGATGCTGCCGACCGAATTTTCGCCCTCGCTCGCAATGGGAATACGAAAGAAGCCCGCGAGCAGATTCAGCTTTCGCTGCAGGAACGCCAGGCAACGCTCAGCACGGCGGTCGCCCGGCTGCTCGTGCAAAACACCGAAAACGAAGAGCAGGCCGGGCTCCAGATCGTCGAAATTTACGATCGCGTGCAGCGGCAGGTCTATGTCTTTCTCGCCGCCACGCTTCTCGCCATTCTGCTGAGCAGTCTTTCCATCATTCGCTGGAATCGGCGCCTGTTCGCGCAGCTCGCGGAAATCTCAGAACGCCGCAGCGAACTCGCCCAGAAACTCATCGCGACGCAGGAGTCAACGCTGCGCTATATCTCCCGCGAGCTGCATGATGAGTTCGGCCAGGTTCTCACCGCCGTGGGATCGATGTTGCGCCGTGCCGGATCGCATGCACCCGAGGGGTCATCGCTCCGCTCCGATCTGCAGGAAGTGCTCGAAACGGTGCAGTCCACGCTGGAGAGCGTTCGCAGCCTCTCGCAGGCCCTGCATCCGGTCATGCTCGATGAGGCGGGACTCGAAAGCACGCTCGACTGGTATATCCCCACCGTAGAACGGCAAACGGGGATTACCATATCCTATGAGAAGCAGGGGAAGCCGTTCGCGGTTGACGGCGCCGCCGGAGTTCACGTGTACCGCATCTTGCAGGAGGCGCTGAACAACGTGGCCCGGCATTCCGTCGCCAAACAGGCGTGGGTGCGTCTGCGCTTCCTGCCCGAAGCGCTTGAACTCGAAGTGGAAGACCACGGTGTGGGCTTTTCGGAGCATCCCCGGAAGCAAGGCATCGGATTGGTGGCCATGCGTGAGCGTTCCGAATTGATGGGCGGCCAGATCGTTTTCTCGCGTCCCCATGAGGGGGGAACGCGCGTGCACTTGGTCGTCCCTCGCGAAAAAGCGGAGTCTTATGGAAAAGAAGATCACAGTCTTGCTCGTGGATGATCACAGCCTGGTGCGCCGCGGATTCCGCCGCATGCTGGAAGATGAGTCCGACATGCAGGTCGTCGGCGAAGCGGGCGACGGCGAGCAAGCCATCAAGCTGGCCAAAGAGCTTCGCCCGCAAGTCGTGGTCATGGATTGCGCTTTGCCCGGCATGAACGGCCTCCAGGCTACGCGCGAAATTCTCGACCACTCACCCAGCACTTCGGTCCTGATGCTGAGCATGCACACCGAGAGTACGTGGGTGCGGCAGGCGATCGAGGCTGGCGCCAAAGGTTACATCCTCAAGGACGCCATCGATCTGGAGCTTGGGTCCGCGGTTCGCAAAGTTGCTGCCGGCGAGACAGTCTTCGATCCGAAAGTGGAGCAGCGGACGCAACTCAAGGGCGAACGCAGCGCGGCGCTCACCCCGCGTGAACTGGAAGTGCTGCAAATGATTGTCGACGGCAAGTCGAACAAGGAAATCGCGACCGCTCTTGATCTGAGCGCGAATACGGTTGCCGTGCACCGTGCCAATATCATGAATACCCTTGGAATTCACAAGACTGCCGAACTCGTGGTTTACGCGATTCGCGCCGGGCTGGTGAACGTTCCGTGAATCGCCGTTCTTTTCTATGGGGCATGGCTGGCCTGGCTTCTGCTTCGCCGCACTGGCGAACAGGCGTTTTCGCAGCGCAGCTGAATGCAGCCTCTCCTGGCTTTCGCTTCACCGACGTGACGACTCCAGCCGGCATTGCCTTTCAACACAATACCGGGGCGTTCGGCGGCAAGTATCTTCCCGAAACTATGGGTTCGGGTTGCGCTTTTCTCGACTACGACGGCGACGGATGGCAAGACATTCTGCTGATCAACGGATGCGATTGGCCGGGCCACAAGAAAACCCGCACCACGCTTCGCCTTTACCGCAACAATCGTAACGGCACGTTTACTGACGTTACGGCGCACGCCGGGCTCGATCATGAGTTTTATGGGATGGGCGTCGCCGTCGGCGACTACAACAACGACGGGTTCCAGGACATTTTCATCACTTGTGTAGGACAAAACCATCTCTTCCGCAATACCGGCAAAGGGACTTTTGTGGATGTCACGAACGCGAGCGGCCTGGGAAAACGCGAGTCGTTCAGCACATCCGCTTTGTGGTTCGACTACGACCGCGACGGATTGCTCGACCTTTTCGTCTGCAATTATGTGAAGTGGTCGCCGGAGCACGACATTTTCTGCAGCCTCGACGGCAAACACAAATCCTATTGCACGCCGGAAGCCTATCGCGGCGAGACCTGCTGGCTGTTTCACAACCGTGGTGATGGCACTTTCGAAGACGTCACGGCCTCGAGTGGAATTTTTGACAGCAGTTCGAAATCACTTGGCGTGGCTTTGCTCGACGACAACCAGGATGGCTGGCCGGATCTGCTCGTGGCCAACGACACCCAGCCCAACAAGCTCTATCGCAATCAGAAGAATGGCACGTTCCGTGACGAAGCGGTCGAAGTCGGGCTGGCATTCAGTAATGAAGGCAAGGCGCGCGC
>JASHQK010000391.1 GCA_030039195.1 Candidatus Sulfotelmatobacter sp. | reverse complement strand
CACATCGTGCACCCGGTAAAGCCCGTCTCGATCCCGCGTTCGGCAGATCGCCGGGATGTCGTCGTCGACCGCATGATTGTCGTCAGGAAATTCCGACCCCGCCGCGAAGAGGTCGCAATCTGTCGACGCGTCAAGCACCTCCGGCAACGTCATGCCAACGTGGATCGAGTCATGAACCCTGTGCGCCCGCTCCATGCTGTGCCCGATCGGGGCCATGATGGTCATCGCCGGTAGCAGAAACATCGCCATGATCACACTGATCATGGCGAGCACCCCGCGGCCAAGAAGTTGCCAGATATTCCGCTTGGCAATTTCCGGAGTTTCACTAGCTTGGTCCTTTACTTTCCATGCTTCCGGCAAAGGCAAGATCCGGCTCAGTCGAGGCCAGCCGTAATACAAGGCGATCCAGAGGACCGGCGCCGCCAGGCCAGAAAAATCACCTACGGGTAACAACGCCAGCCCGACCGCAGCTCCAAATGCGATGAGCCCGGTAACTACGACCCGGCCCCAAGCCGTTGAACGCCGGGGACGCGGCCGGGAGATTCTCGGAAACTTGAAGTTCAGTTTCCGTTCCAGATACGGCCACATAAAAAACGAGGCCGCCCAAAGGGGGACGAACAGAATTCCGGCAACGTCGGGATCGTAGCACCCGACAAGGCCTACCACCGCGAAAGCGAGTACGAATGTGAACCCCACCCGCCGCAGGATCAGGCCCGCTTTTGTCAGGAACTTCATTGCTGCTCTGCTTCTGTTTCAGAATGAGCTATCACAGGTGGGAATCAAGTTACATTGGTGCAGGAATTCACTGCCGGATCGTGGGGGAACGGCAAGGCTTGTGAAGCGCCTGGCTCTCAATTGGGAAGAACAGCGCGAGAGAAGAACCGATCCAGGGTGTTCGCGGCTCACCAGCAACTGTGTCCTAAGTCTAACTAGCGAAGCAAGAGCCCTTAGGCGGCAACTTTCGCCGCGGCGTTCGTCGCCTTTGCCCGAATTCGCTTTGCTTGGAGTACTCGTCCTGCTGAGGCCTCTTCCTTGCTCAGGTCATCCAGGCGGCGAGCATGGCGTTTCCCGATCCCAGCTCGAGCTGTCACGACGAAAGTTCAGCGAAGGTGAGCAAAAGATTACGTTGGTTACTTGGCTTGACCCTTTCAGCACAGAAAAATGGTGGGGCCACACTTGTCTGGCGTGCAAACTATAAAAATAAGGAATAGAGGGTCCGCCATGGAGCGCCAGCACCAGGAATATCTGTCGGGGCTACGCACGCAGCTTGGCCGCGTCATCCTCGGCAAGCCCGAGGCGATCGAGAATGTGATCATCGCTCTCGTAAGCGCAGGCCACATCCTGGTTGAGGACGTGCCAGGGGTGGGCAAAACAACCCTGGCAAAGGCTCTCGCGAAGTCCCTCTCCGCGGACTTCAAGCGAGTGCAGTTTACGCCCGACTTGCTGCCCACCGACGTTTTGGGTTCCTCGGTGTACAACCCGCACGATGGAAGCTTCAGCTTCAAGCAAGGCCCGGTCTTCACTAATATTCTGCTCGCGGACGAAATCAATCGGGCATCGCCGCGCACGCAATCGAGTTTGCTAGAAGCGATGAGCGAGCGGCAGGCCTCGATCGACGGAAAAACATACCCGTTGCCCGCACCTTTTCTGGTGATCGCCACACAAAACCCTGTCGAATTCCATGGAACCTATCCGCTGCCCGAGGCTCAACTCGACCGTTTCGCCATGAACATCAGTCTTGGCTATCCCGCGCGGGCGCAGGAAGTCGCGGTTCTCTACAGCCAATTCCACCACCACCCGCTTGACGACGTAACCGCCATCGTGGACTCGACGGGGGTTGTTGCTCTGCAGATCGCCGCACGAACTGTGAAAGTGGACAAGCGCATCGGAGACTACATCGTGGAACTAGCCGATGCCACTCGTCATCACCCAGCACTGAAGATGGGCTGCTCTCCGCGCGGCTCGCTCTTGCTCTTTCGCAACGCACAGTCGCATGCCTTCGTCGCGGGACGCGATTACGCCTTGATAGAGGATGTGAAGGCCATTGCAGTGCCTACGCTTGCGCATCGCCTTGCCCTCGACACGAAGGCCAAGTACTCGGGTGTTCGGAAGGAAGCGCTCGTCCGAGAGATCCTGGAGAAGGTGCCGGTGGGGGTGCTGACAAACGTCAACCACGCGTAAGAGGACTCGCAAGGATTCCTATGGCCCACAGCATTTTGCAACTGCCTGGCGTTAGACGCATCGTCCGGCAGTATCACCAACGTCTGACGCCCCGCGGTCAATACATGCTGTGGTCGACAGTCGTTCTTGCCATACTTGGCTTGGACACGCGACGGACCTTCGTATTCTGGCTCTTCGCTATGGCTGCCGGCATGTTAACCGCGGCCGTTGCATTCACGGTGCTACGCCGGCCTCGCGTGCGTCTGGAATGCCAATTTCCCGAGCGTGCCACCGCTCTTCAGACCGTCACACTGCGCCCCCTTGTGTCGAGCAACGGAACGCGGTTGCCTTCGGATCTGCGCCTGTTCTTTCGCCCGCCGCGCCAGGGATTTAGCGAAATCTCTTTCGACCCCGACTCGATTCTAGTTGAAGAAAATGACGGCATGGCACCTCAACTGCGTGTCGGCATGCGGCCCACGCGCCGGGGCCGCTATGTCCTTCCGGGCCCTATTCTGGGCCGTATGGATCCACTCCGGTTGATGGTCTCGCCGAGTGTGGAGTCGCCAGAACAGACTCTGCTCGTCTACCCACGCTTCTATTCAATGCTCGAATTCACCGTCCCAGTCGGGCGGAGGTACCAGCCCGGCGGCGTTCCGCTATCCTCCAACACGGGCGAGGCCATCGAGTTCGTGGGCACGCGTGAGTACCGACCGGGAGATCCCGTGAAAAACATCCATTGGCGTTCTTGGGCGCGACGTGGGGAGCCTGTCGTAAAAGAGTACGTGGAGGAGTATTTCTGCCGGATCGCGATTATCCTAGATACCTTCCTGCCGTCCAGATTCACGCCTGCACAGCAAGCGTCTTTTGAAGCAGCCGTCAGTGTTGTTGCCAGCATCGCCGACTACTTCAGCCGCAGCGAGTACATTGTTGATATCCTTGCTGCCGGTCCCGACGTTTACGAAGTGAGCGCCGGGCGTAGCCTTGCCTACCTGGAAAACATCCTCGATGTGTTAGCCTGCCTCGGTCCCTGCCACGACCCACCCTTTGCGGCGATTGGACCTCAGTTATTCGATAAACTCTCGCAGATCACCACCGTGGTCGCCGTACTCCAGGATTGGGACACATCGCGCGAGGATTTCCTGAAACGCTTGACGGCACTCGGAACCGCCGTGCGCGCAATCATTGTGCACGAGGACCCCACCAAGCAGGCATGGGAACACGTGGCTGAGGACATCGGAGAACTCAGCGTGATCTCGACAGCCGACGTCGAACGTCTGCTGGCCACCGAGTATGCCAATGTCTGAACCAATCAACCCGCGCCTCGAACAGATCATCCTGTTCGTGTTGGTCTGCGCGGCAGTCGCCGCTTTCGGTACTGCCTTCGACCAACCACTGGTTTGGGGCTTTTGGCTGCCGTGTATCGTTTCCGTATTTTGGCGAGTCCAGAGCGTGCCGCCATGGCTGAAGACTGGAGCGCGTATCCTCGCTCACCTTTTCGAGGTGCTGGCGTTGGTGCTTGGCCTGATCTTCATGGCTTATCCCGTATTGTCTGCGGAGACTGCTGCCCGTCTCACTTTACTGGCCGGCCTCGGGCTGAGCCTGTTTGCCACCCTGTTTCTCTTGGGCACGCCAGTCTGGCCACGCGCGACTACATTATTTCCGGCGACACTCGGATTGCTGGTGGTAGCTTGTTTCAACCCGGGAGCAAAACATCGCCCATTGCTGGTGGCCGCCGCAGCTGCCGTGTTTGCGCACCTGTCGCTCCCCATTCTCGGGCGAGGCGTCCGCAAGGTGCCGTTCTCACAATGGATGCGTTTGGCCAGCTGTGCCCTTCTGACCATCGCCGTAGCGGCAACATCCATAATCGTGATACCTCGCCTGCAATCTAAAACCGAGGACATCACATTTTGGTTCGTTCAAAGAAACATCCCTGGATACTCCGGGCTCTCCAATGGGACACGTCTGGGAGACCTGGCGGAGCTGAAGCTTTCCTCTCGCGTGGTCCTGCGTGTGTGGACCGACCACCCACAGTACCTCCGGTCCCGTGCCTACACTCATTTCAACGGGCGCAGTTGGACGACGCGGCCCGGCCCTTCCAGCTCGCTCCAGACCGTGGGACTAGATACAGTTCCCGTCCCCCAAGCTCATGGCTGGCTGGAGCAAATTCCCGGTAGTTCTTATGCCATCCCCGGACAGGAGCCTGGCCAGATTTCAAGTTCCACCGTCCGTACCAGGGTCATCCAAAACCTGTTCAACAACGGCATGATGGTTTCACCTGGCAACAAGCTGCTGGTACGTGCAGCACTGCCGAGTCTGTGGCTGGACGGACAGGAGAATCTCCAACCTCCGTCTGCCAGCAGCGCGGAGCTCTACGGCGTCCTCAACCGTTATCAAGGAGACCGCGTTCAGGCCGGTCCGGCCTCTCCGCAGGAATTGACGGAGGCGCTTGAACTTCCCGCAGACACTGATCGGCGTGTGCGTGAACTCGCTCTGCGGTTGAGTGAAGGTGCTCCCTCGCCTCGAGAGAAACTCAGACGCACACTCAACTATCTGCAGCATGAGTATCAGTACACACTGAAGGTCGGGGACTTTCATACATCCGAGCCCGTCGCCGAATTCTTGTTCGACAAGAAGAAGGGCTATTGCGAGTACTTCGCCAGTGCAGCTGCAGTATTGCTGCGGGAAGAGGGAGTAGCTACCCGTTACGTCACCGGATTCCACGTTACGGAGAATAACCGGAGCGGCGACCACTACGTGGTCAGGGAGATGGACGCGCACGCCTGGATCGAATCCTACATTCCGGCTGAAGGCTGGGTACAAGCCGACCCAACGCCGGCTGCGGAGTATGAGTCCCTTCATGCCAGCCTCAGCCGCGGTTCGCTCGCCAGCGCGCTAGAGTGGGGCCAGGCGAAGATCGCGGGAATTCTAGCGGAAGTACACCAGGGAGACTGGCGTGGGGAACTGCGGAGGGTGTGGAAACAAGCGCGGCAGTCCGTTCGGTGGCCTTACTTCGTCTGGAGCGGTTTGATGCTCGCCGTGAGCTTCTTGGCATGGCTGGCCTGGCACGTGCGCCGGGGAAAGCTCGCCCACTACGATCAGGGTGCCGCCGGGATACAGCCCATCGAGTGCGCGCCAGAACTGGCTCGATTAGTCAGTCGTGTGGATGTGTACTGGACCAAATGCGGTGTTATGCGTCCGCAGCATCGCGCACCGCTCGAGCATCTTGAGACGGTTCCTCGTGAGAAAGTCTCACCTGACATTCTGCGGGTGTGTCGTCGCGTGATTGAGACCTACTACAGCGCCAGCTTCGGTGGTGCGGCCCCTTCTGCAGAAGAAATCCTAACTCTTCAGCTCGAATTCGACTGCCTGGCCCGATCTATCACGGTCAGCGAAAGTCGACGGACTCCGGAGTAAAGATCAGGAACAAATCTGTTTCGAAGATTGTCAAGCGACTTGTTGCTCCACAAAGGTTCGCCGTTGGTAGCGAAGGTTCCAAACGTATCAGCCGCGATCTCAAAGACCGACTCGCACGGTGCCGTCCAATCAAGGCGAGCGTGGACAGGGAGTCAAGGAAACCGATCTGGACACACGTGCGTTTGTACTGGATGCACATGGGCACGGCAGTAACTTGCCTTTTTCCAAGCCCAAATCAATCCTTCCAAAGAACGCGAGAGTGAGACAATGACCCTAGCCTGGTTATCCGACGGCTTTTGATCACGCTCCTGCTCGCGATTCTTTCCGTGGCTCTGCTCATCTTCTTCTTCCTGGCTACATCATCTGGCTTACGTTTGCAGTCATATGGCCACTGTTGTTTCTTGGTTGGTCGTGTTGGGGAGGTCGCGTCAGTGGGAACATCGGGAAAGCTCACTGCTTTGTCAGAGTGAATCGTGCGAACGGCTTGGCTTCGCCTTTGACTACATTATCGAGGCGGTTGTCCCAAGTATTGCTTTTGGCGTCGTAGATGAAAGTGTTGGTGAAACTTTTTTCGCCCTGCTCATTCGTGAAGACAAACGCAAGTTCATTTTCTTTGGGGATCGCGACCCCAATCGACTCCACAGTCAGCCCGCCATATACATCCAGCCACACGCAGGCGTATTGCTTAATCTTGTCATTCCAGCCGATAAACACCGTGGCGTCATAATTTGGTTCCCCTTTTTCATTCTTGTCTCGTGAAGTTTCGTGGAAGCGCAAGTAATGGTGTTGGAGTGCCCACTCCGCATCGAAGTCATGCGTCTCGGCTTGCTTGCCCACGGTTCCCTGCATCACCCACTTGCCCGCAAGATGGTCGAGTAAAGCTGAATTGACTGGCGGCTGCTGCCCCATCGCGATGAGAGGAGCAAATATCGTCACCACAAGGACTAGTTGTTTCATCTTTGGTTTCCTCCAGCCAAAGGTTCGGATGACGCGACACAGGTTTACTTCTTAGCAGCCTTGACCTTCGCCCACCGCGCCCGTTGAGCAGCGGCAATTTTCCTTCGAGCGGCGGCTGACATCGTTTTCTTCTTGGGCATGCTGACAACCTTCGGTCTCTGCCCGGCATTCCCGCGCACCTTCGCCCACCGCGCCCTCTGCGCGGCAGCGATCCGCGCCCGTGCTGCCGCTGACAGGGGGCTACGAGTTGCGGTGCTGCTGCCGTGTGAAGCACCATTTAGGGCAGCGAGAGCAGCATCGAGGCGCTCCACTGTATTCGCTGCTTGATCCCGTTCTTTCTTCAACTGCTGGACTACACCAACTAAGTTGGTCATAAATTCTCCTCGTTAGGGATTGTATCAGGCTACTAAGTGGGTTAATTTGCCGACCGCGATTGCAATAGACTGGCGAGTAGCCCGGAATACCGCCTCTGCGGACGGTCATTGCGAACGGCAATGCCCGACGCCTTCAACTCAGCTCGATCACGTGCTCGGCCTGCAACTTCTCGTGAAAGTGCTGCACGTTCAGATCGAAATATTCTTCCCGATAAAACCAACACTTTCTCCACCATCGCCACCGGCACCCGATGACGCGAGGGCTTGCCCCGCCGCCGGTCCAGCAGCCCGTTGTAGCCCTGTTCCACGTAGCGCTGACGCCACCGCCGCATGTGCCGGTCGCTGATCCCCAAGATCTCCGCCGCCTGCCACCACGTGATCTTCTTCACCATCGCCTGCAACATCACGTCCTGTACTTTCATTGCCCGCTCC